>CAZPJF010000013.1:0-21482 GCA_964586095.1 uncultured Gemmatimonas sp.
CAGGCGTCTGTTTCGCGGATCCGCCCGCCCCCACACCCCATCCTCGGGCCTAGCCGCGCCGCCCGTGCATCTCGATGAGCTCCCTTGCGACACCCATATACGCTTGAGCCCCGACGGACGCCACATCGTAAAGGATGATCGGCTTGCCGAAGGATGGTGCCTCCGCGAGCCGGATGTTCCGTGGCACGACCGACTGGAACACCTTGTTGCCGAAATACTCCCGCGCGTCGGCGGCGACCTGGCGCGACAGGTTCAGCCGCGCGTCGTACATGGTGAGGACCACACCATCGATTCCGAGCGACGGGTTCACCCCTTGCTGCACGAGATGCACGGTGTTCAACAGCTGGGAGAGTCCCTCAAGTGCGTAGTACTCGCACTGGAGCGGAATCAGGAGTGCGTCGGCGGCGGCGAGCATGTTGACCGTGATGAGCCCGAGTGACGGCGGGCAGTCGATCAGCACGAAGTCGTACCGGTCCCGGACGCGCTCCAGGGCGCGCCGCATCGCGAGCTCGCGTTCTTCGATCTGTACGAGTTCGACCTCCGCGCCCGCGAGATCCGGTGTAGCTGGAAGGACGTCGAGATGCTTGAACTGCACCTCGTGGACGATCGCGTCGTCGATACGGGGGGCGTCCAGAAGGACGTCGTACACGGTCTCGCCAATCTCGTCCCGGACGAGCCCGATGCCGCTCGAGGCGTTCCCTTGGGGATCGCCATCGACCAACAAGGTTCGTTGCTCGGCCGCTGCGAGCGACGCCGCGAGGTTCACCGCGGTGGTGGTCTTTCCGACCCCGCCCTTCTGATTGGCGATCGCGATGATTCGGGCCACTGGACTCCTGATTGGACAAGGGGGGTGAGTCGGCGAATATACCGGCTCACCCCCCTTCCCGACCAGAGCAAGTGTTTCACGTGAAACAACAAACTGGCCACAAATGGCTTCGTTTCACGTGAAAAACTCTGGTTGAACTACGGCCGCGGCACGAAGCTGAATCGTCCCTCGACGGCCACGGTCACACGCAGGACGCCGCTCTCGATCGGTGTCGGAGCGCTTGCCTTGTCCATGCTCCGCAGCGCGAACGGAACCGCCATCTCCGGCACGATGGGACCGGACGCCCCCGGCTGCACCACGATCTCCAGCACACCGCCCACGCGACCCCCCGCCGCCTCCGCAACAGCATCCGCGTCGGCGCGGGCGCGCATGACAGCCTTCCGCATCGCTTCGCGGGTCGCGGACTCGGTGCTCGCTGCGAAGAAACGCAGTCCTCCGACATTCGTCGCCCCGCGCGACAGGCCCGCATCGATGACTGTCCCGATGAGCGAGATCTGCCGCACCTCGACCTGGATGCTGTTCTGCGCCTGGTATCCCACCACCGTCGGTCGGCCACCCTCACGCGGATACTCGTACTCCGGGTTGATGCTCACGCCTTGGGTCTTGAGCTGGGCCGAGGCGATGCCAAGTCGGCGGAGCGTATCGAGTACCGCGGCCTGGATCCTGGCATTCTCGGTCCCCGCGGCGGCGGCGGTCCGCCCGCGGGTCTCGACCGAGAACATCAGCACCGCCCGGTCCGGCGCGATCTCCACCTCCTCCGTCGCCGTCGTCACGATGCGCGGCGGAACGGGCGTGGCGGTGGAGGTCTGCGCCCCGAGCGACGAACTGACGAGCAGCGCGACACAGCCGGTCCAGCGAAGCGAGCGAACGAGGACGGACATCCGAAGACTCCTTATTTGGTTGCAGTATGCTACTTAATGAGGGCGACGACCCGCTGCATAGTACACGCGGGACCGCGCGCTGCCCTCAGCGCTCGTCCGCCGAGGGCCCGTAGAGCCCCGGCACCGCCACGCCGGCCAGGCGCAGGTACACGGTGAGCTGGCCCCGGTGGTGGATCAGGTGCGAGATCCCCCATTGCCGCACCGACGCGTGCGTCGGGATGGTCGCGAGTACCTGCCCGCCCATGCGGAGCGACCACGGACGTCGCAGCACCGCCTCGTCCGCATCCGACAGCGCGCGGCGCAGCGCCGCGACGTTCTCGTCGAACAGCGTCATCAGCTCCGCACGATCGGCCGGCCCCGGTACCTGCTTCGGGAGCGTTGCCAGGTCGAGCGAGTCCTGCGTCAGGGCGAGTGTGGGCCAGCTCGGGATCCGTGCGATGTGGGTCGCGAGGCTGCCGAGGGTCCACGACTTCTCGTGCGGTCGCCAGTCCCACTGGGCATCCGGGACGCGCTCGAGACAGCGGCGGGTAGCGGCCAGCTCCTGCTCGAGGTCCCCGAGTGCGAGGGCGGCGGTCGGACTCGACATCGATCGTGCTCCTTGAAGGTGGGGTGAGGCCGGCCCACCCCCGCTCAGGGGGCGAGCCTCTTCCAGACGAGCGGTGCGTCGACGGTGCTGTCGGCACGTGAGAGCAGGTACACCGGGCGGCCGGGATACCCCGCAGCGGCCTCGGCTTCGCGGCCGGGAAGCCAACGGGCGTAGACGTTGCCGTCCGTCGCGAGCCGCAGGGGCGCCAGGTGCAGGTAGCCCGCCTGATCCTCCGCGATGCGCGCCTCGCAGACCGCTGGATAAGTCGCACCCGGCAGCATTCGTTCCGTGCCATCCGGCGACCGCGTACTGGGCACCAGCCGGGCGCTGTCGCGCTGCAGCGGCGCGAGGCGCGCGAGCGCGGCGGTGCCGTGCACCCCGCGGGCCTCGAGCTCGCGCAGCGCGAGTTCGAGGAGGCACGCGTCGATGTGCTGGTAGAGCTGCTCGGCGTCGCTGCGCCCCACGCCGCGCGCCCAGAGGCGCACGATGAGCTGTGCTCCCCAACTCTCCTTCACGAGCACGAGTGCGTCTCGCGCTCCCGCCCGCTCCGACTCGCGGGCGATGTCGATGCGGGCGGACGTGATGGCGTTGCGGTACGCCGGCACACGCTCGACGGCGATGGTGACCGCGGCATAGAGCGCTGCCGCGCCAAGCGACACGCGCGTCCAGAGGCGCAGCGAGGGTCTCCCGGGCACGACTGCCTGGAGCGAGAGCGGAAGGCGCGCGGTCCAGAGCACGAGCAGCGGCAGCATGGGGAAGAGGAAGCGTGGCCCGAGGTAGTTGCCGTCGTGCCAGTACGCCGCGTACCCAAGGGCCAGCAATCCGGACGAGACCAGCAGGTAGCGGTCCATCGGACGGAGCTGCGGTCGCAGCCAGAGTGCCGTCGCCGGCAGGATCACCGACGGGAATGGCAGCTCGAACAAGTGTGTGCCGAGCCGGGAGGCGTACAGCGCGAGCAGCTCCAGCCCGCGGGATGGTGTATGGACCGGCCCCCAGGGTGCCTGATGGAAGCCCAGGCCATGCGCGGGTCCCCAGAGCAGGTCGTAACCGAAGAGCAGCGGCGCACCCGTGGTGGCGGCATTGGCCAGCAGGACCAGCCCGAGCGGGATGCTGACACCGAGCCCCGCCGCGCCGAGTGTCCAGGCGGCGGCACCACCCGCGCGCGCGCGCCACAGGAGCCAACCCGCGGCAGGCAGTGCGAAGGCCGCGCCGTCAACGGGCCGGATGCTCGCCGCGGCGCCCAGCGCGATCCCGCATGCCACCCCCCACGGCACGCGTCGCCAGGTCGCGGACGATCCCGGCTGCGTCGCGATCGCCAGCGCGACGGTGGCGAGGAGCAGCCACCCGAGGGTCGTCGCGTGGTTCATGTGCGAACCGAACATGAACGCCCCGAACGGCGCGACGGCGAACAGGACCACCGCGCCGCGATGCCATGCGCGCGAGGCGTCGGGTTCGAGCGTGCCGAGGAGGTGCCCGAAGCACAGCACCGACACCGCGCCGGCCGCCGGCCCGATCACCCACTCGGCCTTGACCACGCTCCCGAGCGCGAGCATCGCCGGGCCGCCGGCCGGGAACTGGCTGAAGCTGCGCTCCCCCAGGTCGATCAGGTGCAGGATGGAGAAGAACTCCCGGACCGGTGGTGTCGGAACGGAGAGCTGTCCGCTCGCATACCACCGCGCCTGCAGGACCTGCACGATCTCGTCGATGTGCAGTGGCCGTCCGGAGAAGACGGCCTGCGCGATCAGCGCGTAGACGACGAAGGCCGCGACTGCGGTGAGCACGAGGAAGAACGTTCCCGCGCCCGGTGCGTGCGCGGGTGCAGCGGACGTCGCGTGCGGCCGATGCGGCCGCGAGGCGTCGACCGCTCCGATGCCGACCGTCGCAGCGTCGGCCGGCGCGCCGCGCGCCCGGATCCGCGCGACGTACACCGCGAGCCCGCCGAGCCCGGCGCACAGCGCGAGGCCGTACGCCCAGTCGAGCATGCGGGCGCCGTAGCCGGCATCGGTGGCGCCGCCGGGGATCCAGCCGGGGAGCGGCAGGAGCGCCAGCCCCACGAGGAGCAGCGCGGTCAGGCGCGCTGCCACCGCTCGATCTCGAGGACCAGGTTCTGCAGGTCGGCCGGGCTCACGCCGGGGATCGTCGCCGCCTGCGCGAGCGTCGCCGGCCGGCGCGCGGCGAGCTTCTGCCGCGCCTCGACGCTGAGCGTGCGCAGCGCGTCGTACGGGAGTGCGGCCGGCAGGGCGATGCTCCCCATGCGCTGCAGGCGCGCGGCGGCCGTTCGCTCGCGCGCGAGGTAGCCCGCGTACTTGATCTCGAGGTCGGTCGTCACCACGGCCTCGGCGTGCAGGTCCTCGCCCACGCGGCGCGCGACGAACAGGTCGCGCAACGCCACCTTCTGCCGCTTGGCGACCTCGATGATGGGCATGCCGTGCGGGAGCTCACGCTCCCCCGCCCGACGGAGCACCTCGGCGGCCTCGGTCGGCGCGATCGACGTCGACTCGGCGAGGACCCGCGCCCGCGCCTCGTCGTCGAGCCGGCGTTCCGCGAGCGCGCGCTCGTCGCCGGTCAGCAACCCGAGCCCGGCGGCCGTCGGGTAGAGGCGCGCCAGCGCGTTGTCCTGCCGCACCGTGAGACGGAACTCCGAGCGCGACGTGAAGAGGCGATAGGGCTCGTCCACCCCGCGCGTTACGAGGTCGTCGACCAGCACCCCCAGGTACGACGTCTCGCGCCCGAGCGGCACCGGCGCGAGCTCGAGTGCGTGTGCCGCCGCATTGAGCCCGGCGAGCACGCCCTGCGCCCCGGCCTCCTCGTATCCGGTCGTGCCGTTGATCTGTCCGGCGAGGTAGAGCCCGGGGAGCGCGCGCGTCGCGAGCGTGGGTTCGAGCTGGGTGGGCGGGACGTAGTCGTACTCGATCGCGTAGCCCGGGCGCGTCAGGACCGCGCGCTCGAGGCCCGGGATCGCGCGCAGCATCCGCAGCTGCACGTCCGCCGGGAGCGAGGTCGAGAGTCCGTTTACGTACAACTCGGCGGTGTCGAGTCCCTCGGGCTCGAGATAGACGAGGTGCCGCTCCGCCTCCGTGAACCGCACGAACTTGTCCTCGATGCTCGGGCAGTAGCGCGGGCCCCGCGCGCCGATGGCCCCGCCGTACATGGCGGAGGCGTGGAGGTGCGCCTGCACGAGTGCCTTCACCTCAGGCGTGGTCGCGGTGAGCCAGCACGGCAGCTGTTCCGGATGCCGCGTCCGGTCCCCCTGCCGTCGCGCGGCCGGCCAGAAGGCGGACCAGGAGAAATCGAAGTCCTCGATCTCGCTGTCCTGGCGCTCGCACCGTGCGAAGTCGACCGAACGCCCGTCGATCCGGGGGGGCGTTCCGGTCTTGAACCGTGCGGTGGCGAGGCCGAGGTCCGCGAACTGTTCGGCGAGCGTGACCGTGGCGGGCTCGCCCGCGCGTCCGCCGCTCACCGACCACGTGGTGCCGATGTGGATCCGGCCGCGCAGGAAGGTGCCGGTGCAGACCACCACGGCGCGCGCGAGGAGTGGGACGCCGTCCGCGGTCTCCACGCCGCCCACCGCGCCGCCCGCGCCCAGGAGGAGGCGCGCGACGGTGCCCTGCAGCGTCACGAGCCCTGGCTGTGCTTCGACGAGGCGCCGTACGGCGCGGCGATAGAGGCCGCGGTCCGCCTGGGCCCGCGGCGCCCAGACCGCAGGCCCCTTCCCTCGGTTGAGCATCCGGAACTGGAGGGTCGCGAGGTCCGTCGCGCGTCCCATGATGCCGCCCAAAGCGTCGATCTCGCGAACGACCGTCCCCTTCGCGACGCCGCCCATGGCGGGATTGCAGGAGAGCTGGCCGATGGTCTCGAGCGACGTGGTGAGGAGCGCCACGCGCGCACCGCGCCGCGCGGCCGCGACCGCGGCCTCGGTGCCCGCGTGTCCCCCGCCGATCACGATGACGTCGTATCCCTGCGCTCGATGCGGCACGCGGATAATCTATTACACCGTACGCGGTCCCCGACCCACGCCTCGATGCCCATCCGACTCCCGCACGACGCCCCGACGCTGCTCATCCGCCGCGAGGCGTTCGAGCGCGCCCAGCTCACGCGCCAATCGCTCGACGAGTGGCTCAACCTCACGCCCGACGAGTTCCAGGTCGAGGGCGGGGTCATCGTGGTCGGGCCGGTCTTCGACGAGGAGGCCCTCGGGGCACTCGTGCCCGCACTCGAGGAACGGGGGCTCGTCTACTTCGATGACTTCATCGAGATGAGCGGCAACCTGCCAGCCTGGCTCGGCGTCTGGATAGGCGAAGCGCGCGGCTGACCGCGCCGCGCGCCCCGTGCCGCTACTCCGTGGCGCGCCGCACCATCCGGCCGGCGGCCACGTCGCGTCACTTGAGGTACTTCCGGAACCAGGCCACCGTCTCCGGCCACGCCTGCTTGGCGGCCTCCGCATTGGCCGCGTTGTCCTGCTGGCGCAGGAAGCCGTGGCCGGCACCCGCGTAGATGCGCGACACGTACGTGCCGCCGATCGCCTTCATGGTCGAGTCGGCCTGCGCGATGGTGGCGTTCACCCGCTGGTCGTTCTCGCCGTAGAGGCCGAGGACCGGGATCTTCACCTTCGCGATCTCCGTCGCGGCCGGCGAGCTGCCGTAGTAGACCACCGAGGCGCTCATGCCGGGAGCACTGAACACGGCGTGGTTGAACGAGGCGGATCCGCCCCAGCAGTAGCCGACCACGCCGTACTTCTTGAGTGCGGAGGGTAGCGCCATGCCGTACTGTCCGACCGCGGCCACCATCGCGTTCATCTTGTCCGGGGTCACGTTTCGGATGAGGGAGCGGGCCTGGTCGTACGGGAGGGAATCGGTCGACGCGCCGCCGCGCTCGAGCGAGAGGAGGTCCGGCGCGATGGCGATGAAGCCGTCCGCGGCGAGCTGGTCCGCGACGCTCCGGACCCAGGTGGACAGGCCGAAGATCTCATGGACGACCACGACCACCGGCGCGTTCGCGCGCCGCTCGGGATAGACCACCCAGGCCGCGATCGAGTCCTTGCTCCCGGCCGCGGTCGGGATCATCGCCCACTCGGCGTGCCGGGTGCTGGCTTGCAGCCGCGCGGCCGCGTCGGCGGCGCCGGGCGCGATGCGCGTCCCTTGCGGGCCGGCCCACCGGGACGCATCTGCGACGTCCATCGGTCCGCTCGCCCGGGAGGCGGGCATCTCGTGGCCGGCATGCTCGTCGGCGACAGGAGCCGTGGTCGTGGACGATGCGGTGGGGCGGTCGGGGCTCACGCGTTGCACGGTGCAGGCACCGAGAGCGACCAAGAGGACAGGGGCGATCAGGAGGCGCGACATCGGCGGGGCTCGGGGCGGAGGGGGACGCGAAAGGGGGTGGCGTTCGCCACCCCCTTAACGTGTGCTCCGCCCGGCCCGTTCGCGAGCCGTCAGCCCATCGCCGGCTGCAGCTCGGGGAACAGTTCGCGACTGAAGCGCTCGGCGATCACCTGGCGCGCCCGCAGGACGATGTCGTCCATGGATGGGCTGTCCGCGTACATCTGGAGCGCGCGCGAGCGGATCTCGGAGGCCGACGGCAGCTCGGGCAGGTGCGGCAGGTGCTGCTGCAGCTCATGCCACGCCTCCTCGGCGCGCGTCTGGCCCGCGGCGAGCCGCGCGCGCATCTCGAGCACCTTGGGATGCGCATCGAACGCCTCACGCGCCTGCGCGACCTGCGCCGAGAAGCTCCCGGCCGGGAAGCGCTCGGCGAGCTGGCGCGCGACGCGCTCGAGGACCGCCGCGCCAAGACGCCGCTCGTTGCGCACCACCTCGACCGGGGGCTCGCCAAGGTCCCACACCAGGCCGAGCCAGCTCATGGCCTTGAGGGCGTAGTACGTCGGGTCGAACTCGTACCAGCGGAAGCCCTGCCGCGTGGACCGCTGGTACGCGTGGTGGTTGTTGTGCCACCCTTCGCCCAGCGTGATGACGGCGAGCCACCAGTTGTTGCGCGACGTGTCGCCGGTGATGTAGCGCTGCGACCCGTGCACGTGCGCGAGCGAGTTGATGAAGAAGGTCCCGTGGTAGAGTACCGCGGTGCTCGCGAAGAACCCGATGAAGAGGCCCGGCCAGCCGTCGAGCAGGAAGCAGGCGATGCCAAGGGCGATCGCCGGGATCAGCTGATGCCGGTCGAGGAAGCGCAGTTCAGGGTACTTCGCGAGGTCGGGGACCTCGTCGAGCCGGGTCGTGTCGTGCTTCTTGTCGAAGATCCAGCCCACGTGGGAGTACCAGAAGCCGCGGTGGAGCGGCGAATGGACGTCGTCCTCCTGGTCCGAGTGCCGGTGGTGGTGGCGGTGCAACGCCGCCCACCAGAGCACCGACTTCTGGGCCGAGCTCATCGCGAGGAACGCCATGAGGAACTGGCCAAGGCGCGAGGTCTTGAAGGACCGGTGCGAGAAGTACCGGTGGTAGCCCGCCGTGATGCCGAACATGCGCACGACGTACAGCGTGACCGCGAGGATCACGGACGTGGT
This sequence comes from uncultured Gemmatimonas sp., assembly GCA_964586095.1. Lineage (GTDB taxonomy): Bacteria > Gemmatimonadota > Gemmatimonadetes > Gemmatimonadales > Gemmatimonadaceae > Pseudogemmatithrix. The sequence goes on from CAZPJF010000013.1 coordinate 8,802, forward strand.
CGTCACCCCCGTCCAGATCGCCGCGAGCGGCGCCAGGTGGACGAGGATGAACGCCACCGTGTTCGGATAGATGATGTCGTCGTGGAACTCAGTCGCGCCGGTGCTCAAAGTCGCTGCCTTGCTGAAGATGAGAACTGCTCTCAACTGAAACTAGCGGGTTCGGCCTGATTCTCCAACCAGTGCATTACGCGACTCTCCATGTGGTACGTTGGCGCCCACGGAGGGCCGGCGACCCAGCCGACATGGCCACCGCGCCGCGTGAAGTCGACCGAGAGGGCCGGGTTCCGCGTCGCGATGTCCCGAACCCGGTCGAGGACGACCGACGGGAGGAAGGGGTCATCGACGGCGGAGTACAGGAGTGTCGGCACCTGGACCGCCGAAAGAAAGTGGATCGAGGACGATCGCTCGTAGTAGTCGTCGGCGCCCGCAAACCCATGCACGGGGCCGGTGAAGACGTCGTCGAACTCCCAGAAGGTACGCGCGGACATCAGCCGACCGCGATCCACCGGCAGGTCCGGATGCACCGCCAGCGTCGCGAGCGCCTTCTCCCGCAGCGAGCGCACGAAGTGGCGCACGTACACGCGCGAGAAGCCGCGCTCGAGGTGCCGGCTGCCGGCGGCGAGGTCGAATGGCGTCGAGACCGCGGCCGCGGCACGCACCTCGCGCGGCAGATGGTCCGCCTGCTCGCCCAGCCACTTGAGGAGCACGTTCGCTCCGAGTGAGACCCCGACCAGGACGAGCGGGCGTCCCGGCTCCAGGTGCGCGAGCCGTCGTACCACCTGATCGGCGTCCGTCGTCTCGCCGGAGTGATAGAGGCGCGGCACCGTCGGGATCCTCCCGTCACAGGTGCGGAAGACGAGCATCGTCGCCGCCCAGCCGCGCGCGCGCGCCTGGTGGAGGAGGCCCTGCGCGTACTTCGAGCGCACCGTGCCCTCGAGCCCGTGGAGCAGCACCAGGTGCGGGGTGCCCGCGCGCCTCGCCTCGAGCCGCGCGACCGACACCGCGTCGCCGTCCGTCGTCGGCCAGCGTTCGACGCGGTCGTGGGCGTCGGGCAGCCGCCGCACCATCTTGCCCCAGATCGTGGGGAGGTGCGGGCCGGGCAGCCACCACGCGGGCTGGAAGGGCGGGTGATTCGGCAGGGTGGACACGGTAGATTGCGGCGTTCCCGCCCCCGGATCGGCCGGCGGCAGTGGTGCACGCGACGGAATATCGGGGGCTGACGGGGTGGAAGTGCAGGTGTTCGGCACGCAGAAGAGCCAGGAGACGCGCCGGGCCCTCCGGTTCTGGGCCGAGCGGCGGGTCAAGGTGCACTTCGTCGACCTGAAGGAACGCGCGGCGAGCCGCGGCGAGCTCCAGCGCTTCGTGCAGAAGTTCGGCCTGACCGCGCTCATCGACCGCGCGTCCCGCCGCTATCAGGACCTCGGACTTGGCGCGGCGCGCCTGTCCGATGACCGCTGGTTCACGCTGTTGACGGAGGAACCCTTGCTGCTGGCGCAGCCCCTGACGCGATTCGGATCGAAACTGACGGTCGGGCTCGCCGAGGCCGAGTGGGCCGGCTGGGTCGACGCGGAGCGCGCGCGATGATCTGGGCGTGGAGCGGGTTCCTCCTCTTCATCGGGCTCGTGCTGGCGCTCGACCTCGGCGTGTTCAACCGCAAGGCGCACGCGCCGACGCTTCGCGAGGCGATGCTGTTCACGGCCGGCACGGTGGTGATGGCGGTGCTCTTCGCCGTCCTCGTCTACTTCGCCTACGAGGCGCACTGGCTTGGCCTCGGCACGGCGGTCGACGCGGTCGACCGGCAGGTGAACGATGGGCGGTTGGCGGCGGTGAAGTTCCTGACGGGCTACGTCGTGGAGCTGAGCCTGTCGATGGACAACGTCTTCGTGATCGCGCTGATCTTCGAGCACCTGAAGGTGCCGCTGGTCTACCAGCACCGGGTCCTGTTCTGGGGCATCCTCGGGGCGCTGGCCATGCGCGGGGCGATGATCGGGATCGGCGCACAGCTCGTGGCCCGCTACCACTGGATCCTGTACCTGTTCGGGGCGTTCCTGGTCTTCACGGGGATCCGGATGCTCTTCTCGAGCACGCAGGAGCACGAGGAGGAGGTGGAGAGCTGGGTGACGCGGTGGCTGCGCCGCCACTTCCCGGTCACGGACCGCTTCCACGAGCAGCATTTCCTGGTCGAGCTCAACGGGCGGACGTTCCTGACGCCGCTCGCGGTCGCGCTCGTGCTGGTCGAGACCACGGACCTGATCTTCGCGGTCGACTCGATCCCGGCGATCTTCGCGATCACCGCGGACCCGTTCCTGGTCTTCACGTCGAACGTGTTCGCGATCCTCTGCCTCCGGTCGCTCTACTTCGGGTTGGCGGGTCTCATCCAGAAGTTCCGGTACCTGAAGGTCTCACTCGCCCTCGTGCTGGCCATCGTCGGGGTGAAGATGCTGGCCGGGAAGTGGATCAAGGCCTGGCTGGGGGACGATGCCAACCTGTGGCTGCTCGGCGTGATCTTCGCCGTGCTGATCGGCGGCGGAGTCGCGAGCTGGATCGCCGATCGCCGCAGCGGGCCGGTGACGACGCACTAGCCGCTTGACCAACCCTGTCGCATTGCTGTCTCGTTCTGGTCTCGATGGTTCTCTCTGTAGCCGAGTTGAACCGGCAAGAAGCGGAACGATTTGTGTGGCGATGCGTACAGCTGGAGAGATCCAGTGTGCCAAGACCCTGTCTCGAGGGATTGGCGCGTCGCGAAACCGCGGTTAGAGTGCGCTGCTTTCGAGCTCTGAAGGAAATCGTTATTGTGTTGGTGATTACGAGATTCTAGGATTTCGACTGCCGCGACTAACGAAGCTCCTGCCGCTCGATGTCGTCCTCGCCATCCGCCTCACTGGCGATGAGCGTACCCTGGTCGCGCTCGGCGAGGAGCTCGGAGTCGTGCCGAGTCAGGTCCACGCGAGCTGCACCCGCCTCGCCCTCACTGGGCTCCTCAAGCCCGGCACGCGCGTCACGAACCCACGCGCCCTCAGCGAGTTCCTCGTGCACGGACTCCGCTATGTCTTCCCGGCCGCCAAGGGCCACCTGAGCATGGGGGTCCCCACCGCCTACTCGGCGCCGCCCCTCAGTGCGGAGGTCGACGCCCTCGACGTCGTTGTGTGGTCCGCACCCAGCCACCCGCGCGCCGTGCATGGCTTCTCGCTCGCCCCGCTCTACCCCGCCGCACCCGTGCTGCTCGAGCGCTCCCCCCGTACCTACCAGCTTGTCGCGATCGCCGACGCGCTCCGGCTGGGCGACCCCCGCACCCGGCTCAGCGCGCGAGCCGCCCTGGAGCGCCTGCTCGCGGAATCGCCGTAGCCCTGCGCAACCGGTCCACGACGGCGCGCCGGTGACAGCCCACCAGATGGTCGTTGACCAAACCCATGGCCTGGAAGAGCGCGTACATGGTCGTCGGGCCGACGAAGCGCCAGCCGCGGCGCTTCAGCGCCTTCGACATCTCAGCCGACGACCCGATGCTGGCGGGGATCGACTGCCGGGTCCGCGGCGCTTCGCGCGCCGCCGCCGGCGGCTCGAAGCTCCAGATGAACCCGGCGAGCGAGCCGAACTCCGCGCAGAGCGCCTCGTAACGCTGGGCGTTGCCGATCACTGCCTCGATCTTCCCGCGGTGCCTCACGATCCCCTCGTCGGAGAGCAAGCGGCGCACGTCGCGCGCACCGAAGCGCGCCACCCGCACCGGGTCGAACCCATCGAACGCCTCGCGGAAACGCTCCCGCTTGCGCAGGATCGTGAGCCAGCTCAGCCCGGCCTGGAATCCCTCGAGCGAGAGCTTCTCGAACAAGCGGATGTCCTCGGTAACCGGCGCGCCCCACTCGTCATCGTGATAGCGCACGTAGAGCGGATCCACGCCGCACCACCAGCAGCGCACGATGCCTGCCGCATCGCGTTGCAGCCCCTCGGCGAGCCCGGCGGCGAGTCCGGGCATCAGGAGAACCCGCGCAACTCGAGGAAGCGCGCGACCTCTTCCTCGGCCGTCACGACCTCGAGCCAGCCGGGCCGCAGCGCGAGGCGCACGACCATCGTCGCGCCCTCGGTCGTGACCGCGATCGCATCGGTGAAATCGCACTTGGCGACGGCGCCCTCCGGGATCTCGAGGCCCGGGATGCCGCTGTACTGGATGGAGTGATCGGGGCCGAGGTCCGGGCGCAGCTCGAGCCAGGTCACGCCGCGGAACACGGCGACCTCGTTCCGGTGCGACGTGAACGCGGAATCCCGGGCGGGCAGGGCGCTCTCCTCCGGCAGGAAATCGGCCACCAGGCACGACACCTCGAACCCCGGCTCGATCTCCGAACGGTCCACATGGGCCCGCACGGTCCCGCCGTCGCGCAACCGGACCCGGAACTCGCCCTCGGCGAGCTCCCATCCCGCCCACCCGCGGCGCAACCGCCGCAGCGCGTCGAGCGAGTCGGTGTCGGCGATGAACGTGTAGTCGCGGCGCGTCATGACCGGAACGATATCGCCGCCGCCAAGTCCCTAGAAGACGACGAGCACGACCGCAACGACCACGACGATGCCGACGAGGTCGAGCGTGAGCCCGGCGCGGGCCATGTCGCGCACGCTCAGCTCCCCGCTCCCGAAGACGATCGCGTTGGGCGGGGTCGCCATCGGCAGCGCGTAGCCCACGGACGCCGCGAGCCCGATCACCATCATCACCAGCAGGGGCGGCTGGTCGAGGGCCTGCGCCAGCGAGACCGCGATGGGCATGCCCATCGACGCGGTGGCGGCGTTGGAGGCGAGCTCGGAGATGATCACGGTGACGGTCGCGAGCCCGAGCAGCACGAGCGGCAGCGGCAAGCCCTGCAGGCCGCCCATCCACTGGCCGATCTGGGCGGCGAGCCCGCTCGACTCCATCGCGGCCGCGAGCGAGAGCCCCCCGCCGAAGAGCAGCAGCACGTCCCACGGGATCGCGCGTGCCTCATTCCAGGTGAGCAGGGGCCGCGCGCCGCCGGCCTTGGTCCGGCCGGGCACCAGGAAGAGCACGATCCCGCCGATCACGGCGATCCCGGCATCCGTGAGGCTGGGCGCGAGGTCGGTGAGCCCGGCCACCGTGATGGCTCCGATCGTCTTCGGCTCGCGGAAGAACCAGGCCAGCGCCATCGCGGCGAAGACCCAGAGAACGGCACGCTCGCCGCCCTCGAGCCGACCGAGGGCCTCGCGCTTGGCGCGCAGCAGCGCGAGCCCCTCCGCCCCGAGCTCGATGCGCTCGCGATGGAAGACGAAGACGAGGAGCGCCCAGCAGGCGGGCAGGAGGATCAGGGTGACGGGCAGCCCGAACTTCAGGAAGGTGAAGAAGTCGAGCTCCACTCCCACGAGCTCCCTGGCCGCCCCGGCGAGGATGAGATTGGGCGGCGTGCCGAGGATCGTACCCATCCCGCCGATGCTCGCGGCGAAGGCGACGCCGAGGAGCAGCGCCACCCGCTGGCTCCGCGCCGCCGGACCGGTGCCGAAGAGCGCGCCGATGGCGAGCGCGATCGGGTACATCATCGCCGCGGTCGCGGTGTTCGAGATCCACATCGAGACGAACGCGGTCGCGAGCATGACGCCAAGGACGAGGCGCCGCGAACTGGTGCCCACGGCGCCGATGACGCTCAGCGCGATCCGATGGTGGGCGTGCCAGTGCTCCAGGGCCGCCGCGAGGAGGAAACCGCCGAGGTAGAGGAAGACGACCTCGTTCGCGAAGCTCGCCGCCGCGCGCGTGGTGGTCGCCACGCCCAGCGGCGGGAAGAGCGCGATCGGCAACAACGCGGTCACGGCGAGCGGGAGGCATTCGCTGATCCACCAGATCGCCATCCAGGTCCCCACGCCCAGCACCGCCGCGGCCTCCGCGGGCAGGCCGCCGGGACGCAGGGACGCGAGGACGAGGGCGGCGAGAGGGCCGGCGACCAGGGCGACGAGACGGGCGGTCCCGAATGCCCGAGGGGACGATGATGCGCCGGACGGCGTGGATTCCATCGCGGCAAGAATGCCCGGATGATGACCGCCGGGCAAGCAGGCGTGTAGAATCCCCGGGCGCGACGCGGGCGTAGTCCTGCCGCGTCCTCCTGACCCCTCCCCGTGCCGTCGCTCCCCGCCCTCCTCCTCGCCCTCACGGTCGGTCTCGACACGATCCCGGCGCCCGACTCGCAGACGTATGCGACGCCGGCGCTGCGCGCGCTGGTCGCGGAGGCCGCGGAGCTGAATCGGCGCGTCCCGTCCGCGCTCGGCGGCTACCGGGCCGGTCTCGAGAGCGAGATCTCCATCGGCAATCGGCGCGCCGAGGGGATGGAGATGGCGGTGCAGATCGAGCAGGTCGCGAGCGTGCTCACCTGGGACCGGACGGGGGAGTACGAGCAGCTCGTGCTGGGCTACCGCTCGCAGTCCATCGGCGCGGCCTTCTCGACGCTGGGGTTCTTCCGGAGCGGCTGGGCGATCCCGTCGCTGTACGGCAACCGGATCGCGCTGCTGTTCGGGCGCGACACGAGCGAGGCCGCGAACCGCCGCCGTCGCCGGCGCGGGGGCGACCCGCTCTACGCGGTGCATCCGCTCGCCGGCGATCGCGAGCGCTACTATCGCTTCAGCGGAGGGGACACGATCCTCACCATGCGCACCGGGGATCGCGAGATCCCGATCGTGCGCGTGAACGTGAAGCTCCGTGACGACGTGCCGGCCAAGAGCGTGGTCTTCCTCGGCGAGCTGGACCTCGACGCGAAGCGGCGCCACATCGTCCGCCTGCGCGGCTATTTCGCCGTGGTCGGCGGTCCGAAGCCCAAGTGGGACATCCTCCGCGAGGCGGGCCTCCAGGGGGTCGCGTTCGTGGAGGCGGAGAACGCGGAGGTGGATGGCCAGTTCTGGCTGCCGGCGCGCCAGCGCTTCGAGGCGCACGCGACCTCCAACACGGTCGGTGAGGCGCGCGCGGTGTTCCGCATCGTGACCCGCTTCGTGGATCGCACGCTGCTCCCCCCGCCCCCCGGGGTCGAGCCGGGCGCGGAGTCGGACACGCTCGCCATCCACCCGTTCCGGTTCGTGGTCTCGCACCCCGACACCATGAGCGCGTTCACGGCGTGGACCACCGAGCTCGGGGCGATGACGGCGGAGTCGAGCGCGGAGGACTTCAACGACGTGTCGCCCGACCGCTGGAGCCCGCGCGGGCCACCCCGCTACACCATCGAGACGGAGCGCGTGACGGACGTGCTGCGGGTCGATCGGGTGCAGGGGCTCTTCACCGGGATCGGTGCGGTCGCGCGGTTCCGGGATGCGGCGCCCGGCACGACGCTGCGGGGCGCGATCGGCTGGGCGTGGAACGAGCGCACGCCGCGCGGCCGCGTGGTCGCCGAGCATCGGCGCGACCGGACGCAGTGGGCGCTGCGCGTGCAGCGCTCGCTCGACATCACGAACGACTTCCGCAACCCCTTCGACTCGGGATCGACCCTCGGTCCGATCTTCGGCCAGGACAACTACGACTACGTCGACCGCCAGGGCGCGACGCTGCAGGCGCTCCGCTTCTTCGGCGAGGAGCGCCAGACGCAGTTGCGGGTCGAGGCCGGATACGTCGAGGACCGGGACGTGGCGGTGCACCTGCGGCAGAGCCCGCTCGGGCTCGGCGACCCCTTCCGACCGAACCGCGCGGTGGCTCCGGGCAGCTACCGCCGGTCCGCGGTCTCGCTCGACCATCGACCGGATGTCTCGCTCGAGTTCCTGCGGCCCGGCGTGGGGGCGCGCCTCCTGTACGAGCGCGCCGACGGGACGCTCACCTACCAGCGCGCGGAAGCGCGGTTGACGGTGCGGACCAATCGCGGGCCCTTCTCGCTCGGGGCGCGCCTCGATGCCGGGCTCGCCACGCCGGACGCCCCACCGCAGCAGCTCTTCGAGCTCGGCCAGAACCAGAACCTGCCCGGCTACGAATACAAGCAGTTCGCCGGTGACCAGGCGGCCGTGCTGCGTGCGCTCGCCATCTGGCGATTGCCGTACTTCGGGGCGCCCATCCGCCTGACGAATCGGTTCTGGCTCCCACCCGTCGCGCCGTCGATCGGCCTCGGGCTGCAGTCGGGCTGGACGCGCGCGTCGACGGCGCGTGCGCTCGCGTCCGTCACGGCGCTCGGCTCCGAGACCACCGGGCACGCGCGGACCTCGGTGAGCCTCACGATGCGCTTCATCGGCGGCGCGGTCGGCATCGGTGTCGCCAAGCCGGTCGACCATCCCGGTCCGATCCGGTTCCTCCTCGAGTTCGGGCAGCGGCCGTGAGCACCCGCGAGCGGATGGGACTCGCCGCGCTCGTGCTGCTGACGGTCGCCGCGCCCGTCATCGCCGGAGTCGTCGTGCTGCGCTCGGTGCCCGATGCCCACGCGGCGCGCTCGCCATACGAGGCGCTCTTCGTCGACTCCTCCCGTGCCGACTCGGTGGCGTTCGATGCCCTGCCGACGCGGCTCGGCGCGCTGCTCGACGTGCGACCGATGATCGACGGGCCGGACACGGTCGCGCTGCGGCTGCACGAGTGCCTGCGACTGCCCGCGCGCGAGCCCGGGGAGCTCCGCCGCCGCCTGCGCCTGCGGTTGCCGGACACCTCGGCCGCCGTGCTCTACGCCGTCGCCGACGAGGGGACGGGACGGCTCGCCCGCGTCGAGTTCATCCGGCGCATGCCGAACGCCGGGCAGCGGGGCTTCATCTGGGACGGCGCGCGCGACCGGACCACATCCGTCTGGTGGTTCGAGACGCCGCGTGGCCTGAGCCGGCGCGAGGAGCGCGGCGACCTGCCGCGCGGGGGGCCCGTGCCGCGCGCGATCCGCGCGCTCGGGCGTCAGCTGCTCGTCGCGCCCTGCGCCGACTCCGCGGCGAACTCGCCGATGAACCCGATCTCGGGTTCGAGGGACTGATCGAAGCGCGCGGCCACCTCGGACTGCGCCCGCGCGATCAGCGCGCGGACATCCGCCGCCGTGGCGCCGCCCAGGTTCACCATGATGTTGGCGTGGATGTGCGAGATCTGCGCCCCGCCGATGCGATGGCCCTTGAGCCCGCACTGGTCGATGAGCCGCCCGGCCCCCACCCCCGCGATCTTCTTGAAGATCGACCCCGCGCTCGGGTGCACCTCGAGCCAGGGGTGCCGCGCGCCGCGCCACGCGAGGTTCTCCTGCATGACGCGGTGCATCGTCGGCTCGTCGCCCGCCGTGAGCGCGAAGGTCACGGCGAGGGCGACCTCGCCGCTCCCGTGCAGGCGGGAGACGTCGTAGCCGAAGCACATCTCGTGGCGCGGGACCTCCACCCGGTGGTCGTCCGGCCGGAGCAGCTCCACCGACTCCACCACCTCCTCGATGAACATCGTGCGGGCGCGCTCCGGGGCCGGCGAGAGGAAGTGCAGGTTCTGCCAGACGGCGCCGCCGACGGTGCTCGGGATGCCGACGTAGTGCTCGAGCCCCGAGAGCCCGCGCGCCACCGCATGCCGGATCAGCTCGGCGACGACGACCCCGCTCTCGGCGCGCAGCCGTCCGCCGCCGAGCTCGGTGATCGCGCGTGCCCGATTGCGGATGACGAGGCCGCGGAAGCCCAGGTCGCCGACGAGGATGTTCGCGCCCAGGCCGAGCACGAAGTGCGGGATCCCGGCCTGCCGCGCCGCGCGCACGGCGCTGGCGAGTTCGTCGGCCGAGGTGGCATCGTACAGGACGTCCGCCGGACCGCCGATGCGGAACGTGGTGTATGGAGCGAGCGGTTCATCCAAGCGGAGCCGCTCGGCTCCCAATGTCGGCGCCAGGGCTGCTGCGAGGTCCTGCGGAGCGGGGTGCCGGTCCCTCGAATGCGACGAGTGCATAGGATGCGCGTAATCAATCCGCGGTGGCATCGGGTCGCCAGCCGCCTGCTCCGGTCCGCCGCCCTCCTGGTCCTGGCCGCGCTGCCGCTCGCCGCGCAGCATCGCGCCGAGCTGGAGCGGACCATCCGCCAGAAGGTGCTCGCCAACGGGCTCGAGGTGATCGTGGTGCCCAGTGGCGGCGTGCCGATCGCGACGGTCGAGCTGGTCGTGAAGAACGGCGCGTTCACGCAGGCGCCGGAGTACGCGGGGCTCGCGCACCTCTTCGAGCACATGTTCTTCAAGGCGAACGACAGCTATCCGGGGCCGGACGAGTTCATGGACCGCGCGGCCTCGCTCGGCGCCGCCTTCAACGCCACCACGCGCGAGGAACTCGTGAGCTACTACCTCACGGTGGTCGCCGACTCGGTCGAGGGGGGCATGCAGTTCCTCAGCGCCGCGCTCCGCGGGGCACAGTTCCGCGAGGACGAGCTCGCGCGCGAGAAGGTCGTGGTGCTCGGGGAATACGACCGCGCCGAGTCGTCGCCGTGGTTCCGGCTCGACCAGACGATCGGCCAGCACCTGTGGAGCTCGTTCTGGAGCCGGAAGAACACGATCGGCGACCGCGCCGTGATCCAGAACGTGACGCCGGAGCAGATGCGCACGATCCGCGACCTCTACTACGTGCCGAACAACTCGGCGCTCGTCATCGCCGGCGACGTCCAGCCCGAGCGGATCTTCGCCGCCGCCGAGCGGACGTTCGGGGCGTGGCCGCGCGGTGCGGACCCGTTCCAGCGCGCGCCCGTCCCGGCGGTGCCGCCGCTCCGGGGGAACCGCGGGGTGATCGTCGAGGAGGCGGTGAACGCGGTCACGGTGCAGATCCAGTGGCACGGGCCGAGCGCGAGCCAGGACCAGGACGCCACCTTCGCCGCCGACGTCTTCTCCGACGTCCTGAACCAGCCGACCTCGCGCTTCCAGCGGCGGCTCGTGGAGAGCGGGCTCTGGCAGGGCGTCGTGGTGAACTACTACACGCTCAACCATGTGGGCCCGATCACGGTGAGCGGCCAGACCACCCCCGAGAAGCTGCGCGAGGCGCTGCGCGTGCTCGACGAGGAGCTCAAGGCGACGATCGAACCGGGCTACTTCAAGGCCGAGGAGCTGGAGGCGGTCAAGGCGCACCGGGCGGTCACGACCGCGTTCGGGCAGGAGCGTGCCTCGGAGAACGCGCACACCATCGGGTTCTGGTGGAGCGTGATCGGCCTCGACTATCACCTGCGCTACATCGACGAGATGGCCAAACAGACCCCGGAACAGCTGCAGGCGTACGCCCGCCGCTACATCATCGACAAGCCGCGCATCACGGGCGTGATGCTCCCGCAGGGGATGAAGGACCGGCTGGGACTCACCGAACAGGAACTCGCCGGCCGGGGGGTGACGCCATGAGGTGCCCGCTGCCCCGGTTCGTCGTCGCGACCGCGCTGGCGATCGGCGCGCTGCCGCCCGTCACGGCCGCGTCGCGACCGCTCGGGGCACAACTCGCGCCGCCGGCGCGCGCCAGGGCCGCCGATACCGCGACGACGCGGTTCACGGTGGACGGCATCACCATCATCCACCGCCGCACCAACACCAACCTGTTCGTGGCCAACCTCTACCTGCTGGGAGGCGTGCACCTGGCCACGCCGGGGACGGCCGGCCTCGAGCCGCTGCTGCTCGAGCTGAGCGAGCGCGGCACGCGCAAGTATCCCGGCGAGTCGCTCCGGCGCGCGATGGCGCGCACGGGGAGCGAGATCGGCGTCGCCGCCTCCGATGACTACACGGTGTTCGGCCTCCGCACCACCACGGACCGCATCGACTCCACGTGGAGCATCTATGCGGACCGCCTGCTGCATCCGGCGCTCGAGGCGGCGGACTTCGAGTTCATCCGCGAGAACCGGGTCTCCGCCCTGCGCCAGCGCGAGGATGACCCCGACGCGCTGCTCGAGTACCTCGCGGACAGCGTGGCGTTCGCCGAGCACCCGTACGCGCTCTCCGCGGTCGGCACGGAGCGCTCGCTCGCCTCGCTCACGCTCGACCAGGTGAAGGAGTTCCACCGGACGCAGATGGTCCGGTCGCGGATGCTCCTCGTCGTCGTGGGGGACATCCAGCGCACGCGGCTCGAGCGGCTGGTCCGCTCCACCCTCGGCACGCTCCCGGCGGGCACGTATCAGTGGAAGGTGCCGACGCCGCTCGGGCCACGCCCCGGCGCGAACGTGCACATCCTCTCGCGCCGGCTGCCGACGAACTACATCCTCGGCTGGTGGAGCGGGCCGGCTGCCGGCGATGCCGACGTCCCGGCGCTGCGCGTGGCGACGGCGATCCTCCAGGGCCGGCTGTTCGCGGAAGTGCGGTCGCGCCGGAACCTCACGTACGCGGTGGAGGCACGGTTCCGCGACCGCGCGGTGACCTCCGGCGGGCTGTACGTCACGACCACGCGCCCGGACGAGACGCTGCGCGTGATGCGGGAGCAGGTGCGCATCCTGCAGCAGCAGACGATCCCGACCGAACTGCTCGCGCCGCTCGTGCAACAGTTCATCACGGAGTACTTCCTCGACAACGAGACGACGGGACGCCAGGCGGACTTCCTGGCGCGCGCCGAGCTCTATCGCGGCGACTACCGGGCCGGCGACCGCTTCGTGGCGGACCTGCAGTCCGTCACCGGCGAGGATGTGCGGCGCGTGGCCGGGCGGTGGATGCAGGGCCTGCGCTTCACGTACATCGGCAACCCGTCCCAGGTGAACCGCTTCGCGCTCATCGGCTTCTAGGGTGCGCCGGGCCGCCACGCGGAGCGCGGCGGCCCGGGCGGGGCGCCGTCAGCGCGCCCGCGCGTCCAGCACGGCGCGAGA
>CAZPJF010000014.1:0-3246 GCA_964586095.1 uncultured Gemmatimonas sp.
CGCCAGCCTGGCCGATCTCCTGAGCGCGCGCGCGCGCCGCACGCCGCGCGACCGACTCGTGCTCGACATCGTCGGCGGCACGCTCATCGCGGCCGCGGCCATCTGGGCGCGGCCGAGCGGGTGGGTCCCGCTCGGCGCGGCGGCGGTCTGCCTGGCGGCCTACGGGCTCTGGGCGATCGCGGAGGTGCGGCTCCTGCCGCGTCCGTGGCCCGAGCAGGTGCCCAACGAGACGCTCTGGCGGACGGTGCAGGGCGCGGCCGCGGTGCTCGGGCTCGGGACGTTCGTGATCTTCCTCTTCGCGGCGCTCGGCGTGGCGCTGGGGCCGATCAAGTCCTGAGTCGCGGCGCCGCCTGACCGCTGCGTTCCCCGACGCACAAGTCAGGCGAACGCTGATGGTCCACCGCATTCCGATGCGTACATTCGCATCGGTATGGGCTCCCGCGCAGCGCCCGACGGCATCCAACGGACTGCCGACGGCCCGGCCACGTCGCGGGTCAGGGCCCCGGTCGCGCACCCCACCGCCGGGCGTCCCGCGCGCGTCGCGGGGCGCCTCTGGGTGCTCCTCCTCTCCATCGTCGCCCTCTCGGTGGCGGTGATCGGGTTCGGGATCGGCCTCGACTACTACACGCTCCCGTTTCCCGAACGCCCCTTCTCGGACTTCTACGACGACCTGCGGCCCGCCGGCCGCCTGGGGCTGCGCTACGGCATCGTCGGGTTCGCGTTCATCACGGCCGGGGTGATCCTCTACTCCGGCCGCAAGCGCATCCGGGCGCTCGCGCGGCTCGGGAAGCTCAAGTTCTGGCTCGAGTTCCACATCTTCCTCTGCACCGTCGGGCCCTTCCTCGTCACGCTGCACACGAGCTTCAAGGTGGGCGGGCTGGTCTCGATCGCCTTCTGGTGCATGGTCGTGGTGGCGCTCTCGGGCATCTTCGGGCGCTACGTGTACGTGCGGATCCCCAAGACGATGCAGGGCAGCTTCGCCGACCTCACGGAGATCCGGGCGCAGCGCGCCGGGCTCATCGAGGAGCTCACGGCGGGGCTGGGGCCGCGCGTCGCGCAGGTGGAGCGGCTCCTCCCGCCCGCGGTCGCCTCACCACGCGAGGGGCTGCTCGCGGCGGTCGCGTCGGCGGTGCGGTTCGACCTCACGCATGGCGCGACGCTGCGCAAGGTGCGGCGCGAGCTCGCCGCCGCGCCGCTCACCGCGCCGCAGCGTGCGCGCGTGCTGCGGCTCGTGGAGCGGCAGCTCGAGGTGGAGCACCAGCTCGCGCACCTGCAGCCCTTCCAGCGGCTCTTCCGCTACTGGCACATCCTGCACCTGCCGCTCGCGATCGTGATGTTCATCGTCGTCGCGGTGCACATCACGGTCGCGACGCTCTTCGGGTTCGGGTTCACGTGACGCGGCGGGCGGCGCGGGGCCCCGCGGTGCCCGGTGCCGGGCTCGCCCTGGCGCTGGCCGCGCTGCTGTCGTGCGCCGCGCCGCGTGCGGCCGGCGCGCAGCTCATCTCGCCGGGGAAGCTCGCCCGCGCGCACGCCGCGCTCGAGGGGATGGGCAACTGCACCCAGTGCCACGACCTCGGCAAGCCGGGCATCTCCAACGCCAAGTGCCTGCAGTGCCATGAACCGCTGCGCGTGCGGATCGCGGCCAGGGAAGGGCTCCACGCCACGTACGGCACCCGCAACTGCGCCGCCTGCCACAAGGACCACTTCGGCGCGGACTTCCAGATGGTGCGGTTCGACACCGCGGGCTTCGACCACGGGAAGGTCGGCTACGCGCTCAAGCTGTCGCACCTCGAGACGAGCTGCCGGAGCTGCCACACGCCCAAGCTCATCGTCGACGCGGACGTGCGCGCCTACGCGACCCGGCACCGCGTGATGGGCCGCACCTACCTGGGGCTCGGCACCGGCTGCGTCGACTGCCACCAGGCCGACGACGCGCACGCCGGCCAGTTCGGCTCGCGCAGCTGCGCGGCCTGCCACGACGAGGGGACGTGGGAGAAGGCGGTGCGGTTCGACCACGACTCGTCGCGCTACGTGCTCACGGGGAAGCACCGCACGGTGGAGTGCGCGAGCTGCCACAAGCCGATGCGGGTGGCCGGCGTCGCGGAGCCGGTGACGCGGTACCGCGGCGTGCGGGCGCAGGCCTGCACCGACTGCCACGCCGACGACCACCACAAGGGGGCGATGCCGCGGCGCTGCGAGCAGTGCCACTCGACCGACGGGTGGCGCGTGCTCAAGGACCGCGCGGGGTTCGAGTCGGGGTTCGACCATCGCGCACGGACGAGGTTCGCGCTCGCCGGGGCGCACGCCGCGCTCGCCTGCGCGAGCTGCCACGACCCGCGGCGGCCGGCGACGGCGACCATCCGGATGACGTGGCCCGCGGGCGTGCGCGGGGCGATGTACCCGGCGCCGCTGGCGTCGTCGTGCGCGTCGTGCCATGTGGACGCGCACGAGGGGGTGTTCGCCAAGTCGCCCGGCGGGGCGACGTGCAGCGGGTGCCACAACGAGGTGCGGTGGTCGCCGAGCTTCTACGACCTGGCGCGGCACAACCGCGAGACGTACGTGCTGACCGGGGCGCACGTGACGGTGCCGTGCGCGCAGTGCCACCAGCCGGTGCGGCCGGGCGGGCCGCCGCGGTTCCGGCTGCCGTCGCGCGAGTGCGCGTCGTGCCACCAGGCGGCCGATCCGCACCAGGGCCAGTTCGGGGCGCGGGCGTGCACCGAGTGCCACGTGACCGAGAGCTTCAAGGTGGCGGCCTTCGACCACACGCGGACGCGCTGGCCGCTGGATGGTGCGCACCGCAACGTGCCCTGCGCCCGGTGTCACGTGGTGACGACCGGGGCCAACGGCGTCGCCTTCACGCGGTACCGTCCGCTCGAGACCACCTGCCGCGCCTGCCACGGCGCGGCGATCCCGAGGCGTCCATGAGCACCATCCGGGCGTTGATCGTCGTCGCACTGCTCGCGTTGCCCGGCGGCGCGGCCGCGGCCCAGCAGGCGCCGGTCCCCACCAACCCGCACGGCGCGCTGCCGGCGGGCATGGACTGCGCCGACTGCCACACCTCGGAGGGCTGGAAGCCGCTGCGGCGCGACCTCAGGTTCGACCACGGGCGCCAGACGCGCTTCGCGCTCACCGGCGGGCATGCCGCCGCCACCTGCACGAGCTGCCACCTCGACCTGCGGTTCGACGAACCCAAGGTGGAGCCCACGGCCTGCGCCACCTGCCACGTGGACGTGCACCGCGGCAACC
>CAZPJF010000014.1:3346-5470 GCA_964586095.1 uncultured Gemmatimonas sp.
AAGGTGGAGCCCACGGCCTGCGCCACCTGCCACGTGGACGTGCACCGCGGCAACCTCGGCGCCGACTGCACCCGCTGCCACAACACGAACGAGTTCCGCGACGTGGAGGCGCTCTCGCTGCACCAGCGCACCGCGTTCCCGCTCACCGGCGCGCACGTGATCACGCCCTGCGAGGCGTGCCACCGGACCGAGCGCGCGGGCGTCTTCGCGGCGGTGCCGCGCGACTGCGTCGCCTGCCACCAGTCGGCGCTCGCGCGCGCCTCGGCGTCGGCGGTGGACCACGGCGGCTTCCCGCCGGACTGCGCGCAGTGCCACGTGACGCTCTCGTGGGCGGGGGGCGCGACCTTCGCGCACGAGGTGGCGGCGCGCGGCTTCGTGCTCCGCGGGGCGCACGCCGCGCAGCGCTGCGCGTCGTGCCACGTCCAGCCGGGCAACGCGCTCAAGTGGGCGCCGCCGCCCGCCGGGAACGGCGACTGCGTCGCCTGCCACCTCCCCGACTGGCAGCGCGAGCATGCGGCGCAGCAGTTCCCGCAGACCTGCACGAGCTGCCACACCGAGCGCAACTGGGACTCGACGTTCGACCACGACGCGACCGAGTTCCGGATCTCCTCCGGCGCGCACCGCGGCAAGTGGGCCTCCTGCGCGACCTGCCACACCGCGCCGGGCGACTACCGCGTGTTCAACTGCCTGTCGTGCCACGAGCACAGCCAGGCCGCGATGGACGACAAGCATCGCGGGCGCACCGGCTATGCGTACGACAGCCAGCGGTGCTACTCGTGCCACGGGCGGTGAGCATGCTCCGGCGGGCGGCGTGCGCCCTCTGCCTCGCGACGGCGCTGTCCGCGCAGGGCGTGCGGCCCGCGGTCGTCGTGCAGGTCGCCGGCGCGACGTTCTACCTGAACGTCGGTACCGACGACGGCCTCCGCACCGGCGACACGCTGGCGGTGCGCCGCGCGGCGGACGCGCCGGTGATGGGCACCGTCGTGGTGGTCGGCGCGACGGCGCGCCGCGCCGTGGTGGGGTTCGCAGGGACGTCGTTCCCGGTGACGCGCGGCGACACGCTGTACTACGTGCCGCGGATCGGCGACGCCGCGCTCGTGGCGCCGGCGGTCGCGGTGGCGGAGGCGACGCGCCCGCGCGCGCCGCCGCCGGCCGCGCCCCGGCGCCGCGTGGACGGCCTCGTGGGCTTCGAGATGTGGGGCTCGCACACCGAGACCGTCGGGCTCGGCGCCGACCCCGTGCGCACCACCCGCGACATCGGCATGCCGGCCGTGCGCGTCAGCACCTTCGTCACCGGCGACCGCTCGCGCCTGCGGATCAACCTGCGCGCGCAGCAGCGCACCGGCGGCGACGCGCTCTGGGACCGGCAGACGCGGATCCGCGTGTACGAGGCGCGCTACGACCTGCGCGCCGGCCCCGCGCGCCTCACGGTGGGGCGCTTCTACTCCGACTTCGACCACCAGAGCGCCTTCTGGGACGGCGCGAGCGTGCGGCTGGGCGACGAGCGCGGCGTGAGCGCCGGCGTCGCGGCGGGCTTCGAGCCCGAGCGCGGGAACGAGGAGGTCTCGTTCCGGCTCCCCAAGGCGGCGGCGTTCGTGGGCCTGCGGCACTACACCGGCCGCGCGGACTTCGCCACGGACATCGCGGTGACGCAGGTGATGCCGGGCGACCGCGCCGAGTGGCGCGCCGGCGCCGACCTCGCGATGCGCCTGCGCGTGGGGGGCTTCTCGCTCACGGGTGACGTGGAGGCGACGCCGCCGACGCCGATGGGGCGGTGGGGCCTCGCGCGGGTGATGGTGCGCGCGTCGGTGCCGGCGGGGAAGCGCGGCTACCTCTACGCCTCCGCCGTGAGCGACCGGCTCACGCCGCTCGACACGACCTTCCTCGCGCCCTTCTCGCGCCGCGAACGCGCGTCGGCGGGGGTGAGCCTCTCGCTGGCCGGCGGCACCTACCTCGACCTCAACGGCTCGGTGAACGACCCCGGCGGCGAGACGAGCGGCTACGCCGCCGGCGCGACGGTCTCGGTGCCCCGCGTGCTCGCGGGCGGCACGGCGTCGCTGCATGCGAGCTGGTTCGACGACGGCATCGGCACCGGGCTCCTCGCGAGCCCGGGGCTCGAGTACC
>CAZPJF010000014.1:5570-20233 GCA_964586095.1 uncultured Gemmatimonas sp.
TGGGGCTCACGACGATCGAGCGCGAGGACATCGGCGGCACGGTGCGGCTCTTCCCGCGGAAGAAGCTGGTGATGACGCGGCCGCTGCACGTGCCCGGCTACGGGCGGCTCACCGGGCCGGAGATCCCCAAGGAGCGGCTGATGGACCTCTGGGGCGAGATCGTGCAGACGGCGGGGCTCGCGGTGAACACGCGGGAAGGGGCCGAGCGGGTGGTGCCGCGCGACGGCGGCTTCGACGTGGTGACGCCGCGCGGCACCTACCGCGCCCGGCGCGTGGTGCTCGCGATCGGGCGGCGCGGCACGCCGCGCAAGCTCGGCGTGCCGGGCGAGGAGCTCCCCAACGTGCTGTACCACCTGGCCGAGGCGGAGGCGTACGCACGCGACCGCATCCTCGTGGTCGGCGGCGGCGACTCCGCGGTGGAGGCCGCGCTCGCCCTCTCGGCGCAGCCGGGCAACACCGTGCGGCTGTCGTATCGCGGCGAGAAGTTCGGGCGCCTCAAGCCGGCCAACCGCGAGCGGATCGAGCAGGCGATCGCGGCGGGGCGGGTGGAGATGCTCTGGAAGACCACCGTGCAGGAGATCGGCCGCACGGAGGTGCGGTACCGCGACGAGCGGCTCGGCGTCGAGCAGGTCGTCGCGAACGACGTGGTGTTCATCTTCGCGGGCGGCGAGCTGCCGACCGCGTTCCTGCAGGCGTGCGGCGTGGCGATCGACACCAAGTTCGGCGCGCCGCGCTGAGCGGGCGGCGCGCGGCGACCTCCGACCAGCGATAACCGACCGACGAACCCGACCCGACCGATGGCGCCCTCCAAGTTCTGCCGGCACTGCGGGACCGCGCTCACGCCGGCGGCGCGTTTCTGCGCGCAGTGCGGCCTCTCCCTCGACGCCACGGCGACGGCGGCTCCGGCCGCGCCGGAGCGCGGCGCGTCGGCGATCCTGCCGTGGTTCGTGCTCGCGGCGGCGATGCTCGGCGTGATCGGCTTCCTCGTGGGCACCCGCATGTCCCCCGGCGTCGCGGCGGGCGCCGCGGGCGCGGCCGGCGCGCCCGTGGCGGCGGACGGCGGGGCGATCGTGGCGGCCCCCGACATCTCGTCGCTCTCGCCCGAGGAGCGGGTCGACCGGCTCTTCAATCGCGTGATGACGCTCGCCTCGGCGGGGCAGCAGGACTCGGTCGCCTTCTTCGCGCCGATGGCGGTGAACGCGATCGCGGCGCTGATGCCGCTCGATGCGCACCGCCGCTACGACCTCGGGCTGATCCACCTCGCGGCGGGGGACGCGCCGGCGGCGCGCGCGCAGGCGGACACGATCCTCGCCGCGGAGCCGGCGCACCTGCTCGGCCTCGCGCTCGCGATGCGCGTCGCCACCGCGCAGGGGCGGACGGCGGACGCCCGGCGGTTCGGTGCAACGCTCACGTCGGCGGCCCCGCGCGAGCGGGCGCGTGGCCGGCTCGAGTACGCCGACCACGCGCCCGACATCACCGAGGCGCTGGAGGAAGCGGCGGGGAAGCGGACGAGCCGGATCCTGCCACAACGTTGACCCATGGCCACCATGACTGCGAACCCCACGACCTTCCCTCGCCGGGTGTTCTTCTGGGCGGGGGTGTACGGCCTCATCGTCCTCGCACCGCAGTACCTCGTCGAACTCGGGATCGGCCCGCCGCTCCCGGGGCCGATCACGCGGCCGGAGCACTTCTACGGGTTCATCGGGGTCGCGCTCGCCTGGCAGCTCGTGTTCCTCGTCATCGCGCGCGACGTGGCGCGGTACCGCCTGCTGATGCTGCCGGCGATCGTCGAGAAGCTCTCGTTCGGGATCCCGGTACTGCTGCTCTTCGCGTCGGGCCGCGTGGGCGCGGACGTGCTGGTGTTCGGATGCATCGACCTCGTGCTCGGCGGCCTGTTCCTCCTCGCGTACCGCGCCACCGCCGGCCGCTGACGCTGCGGCGACGGGCGCCCCCGCGCCCGTTGCCGCGCCGCCGCGCCCCGGCGAGCTTTCGACGCATGTCCGAGCGCCGCTTCGACGACGAGGAGGTCACGCGCATCCTCGGGGAGGCGGCCGAGGCGTCGGTGCGCGAGACCACGGGGGAGCGGCGCCCCGCCGCGTCCACGGGCCTCACGCTCGCGCAGCTGCAGGAGATCGGCCAGCAGGCCGGCATCCCGCCGGAGCGCATCGCGGCGGCCGCGCGCGCGGTGGATCGCCCCGCGCCTCCCGCGGCGCCGCGGCTCCTTGGCCTCACGGTGGGCGTAGCCGATGTCGCGCAGCTCGACCGCCGCATCGACGACGCCGAGTGGGAGCGCCTGGTGGTGCTGCTCCGCGAGACCTTCGAGGCGCGCGGCAAGGTGCAGGTGACGGGGAACCTGCGGCAGTGGACCAACGGCAACCTGCAGGTGCTGGTGGAGCCCGGCGCGCGCGGCGACCGCGTGCGCCTGCGCACCACGCACGGCAACGCCCGCACGCTCCTCGTGCTGGGTGCGAGCCTCGCGTCCACCGCCGCGGCGCTCTCGGTCGTCGCGATGCTCCTGCCGGGCTCGGCGGTCGCGCCGATGCTCGGATCGATCACGCCGCTCGGCGTCGGTGGCGTGGCGAGCCTCGTCGCCGCCGCGGTGCGGTTGCGGAGCTGGGCCCCGGAGCGGCGCGAGCAGATGCGCGCGCTGGTCGAGCGGCTCGAGGCGGGGCCGCTCGACTGACCGCGCGGCCGCGGCGCCGGGTCAGCCGCCCGCGCTCACCGCGGGCCGAGTGTCCGGAGGAACGGCAGCACCTCCGACGAGAAGTACGGCTCCTCGGTGCCCCAGAAGATGTAGTCCAACCTCAGCCGCTCGGTCGCCACGCGGTACAGCTCGGCGACCGTGATCCGGCGACCGGTCGCGCGATCCACGTCGGCCAGATTGCCGTCCTGCACGGCGATGGCGGCGAGCGCACCGGCGGGACGCCGCTCGATGAGCCTCAGGCTGTTCGCCCACTGGAACGGCCGGAAGGGCAGGATGTCGGGACCCCCGACGCCGGCCCCGATCTCCGCGGCGAGGGCGTGGAGGCCACGCAGGTACCCGCGATCGCGATCGGGGAGCGTCTCGCCCGGCATGAAGTTGGCGTAGAGCACCACGCACGAGCGCTGGAACGCCGCGCGCGCATCCGTGAGGGTCGCCCGCAGCGCGGCCGCATAGGCGTCGGGGGTGAAGCCCGCGGGCACGCGGTCGGGGTCGTCGAAGCCCACCGACGTCTCGGGGAGCACGAGCCCCTCGATCTCGCCGTCGAACTCCCGGGCGAGCGCCTCGATGAGCCGCACGTAGCGCGTGCGCACCGCGGGGTCCCAGCGACGGGCGACCCATCCGCCGAACGCCGCGCGCCCGTCGCGCAGCCGCTCGTACTTCGGCGCCACGCCGCCGTGGAAGCTGGTGTCGGTGCGAAGGTACTCGGGCACGAGCACCTGTTCGCCGAACGAGACGTCCTGCAGCTGGATGAAGAGCTGCTTGCCGTGCCGCCGCAGCCGAGCGAGGTGGGAGCGCACCTCGTCGAAGTGGTAGCGGTCGCGCTCGGGCTCGAGCTGGCGCCAGGTGAAGGTGAGCTGGGCGCCCGCGATGCGCGGGTGTGTGAGGAACGCGGTGTCCGCGATGCGTTCGTGGTCGCGGCGGAAGAAGACGTAGTGCCGCGGCCGGTCCGCCTCACCGCGCGCACGCTCGCCGCAGGGGACTGGTGACGCGAGCGCGAGGGTCGCGAGCAGCGTGAGCATGATCAGGTGGACTCCGATCGGGGACGGCGCAGCGCGTGCGGCTGCTGGAACCTAATCGCGGCGCCGGCGGGTCCGGCCGGTCTCCCGAGTCCCGCCGGGCCGACTGTTGGCGTTCGGTGTGAGCAGCGGCGAGGACGTCACGCGGCGCTGGCCCGCGCAGTATCACCGGGCATGACTCGCCTCCTCGCCACTCCCGTGCTGCTGCTCCTCGCGGCCGTCGGCTGTGCCGGCGGCTCGACCGAACCCCGGCCCGATCCCGTCCCCACGCTCACGCTCTCGGCGACGGCGCCGACCGCGTCGCTGCTGCCGGGCGAGACCGTCACGCTCGCCGTGACGGCGACGCTCGACGGCGCGGCGGTCAGCGCCGCCGGGGCGACCTTCGCGACCTCGAACGCCGGCGTCGCGACCGTCTCGACCGCGGGCGTCGTCACGGCCCACACGGCGGGGTCGGTCACGATCACGGTGGCGCTCACGGTGGGGTCCAGCTCGGCCGAGGCGCGCCGCGCGCTCACGGTGGGAGAGGGGGGTGTGCTGCTGCCCGAGGGCAACACCATCCAGAATGCCGCCGGCACGCTCGTGCTCATCGCGCCCCCCGGCGCCGTGGCGGCGCCGACACCGGTCGCCCTCGGCACGACGACGAGCCCCTGGGTCGACCCGACGCTGGCGCGCGGAGCCGTCTACTCCGTCGGCACGGCGGAACTGACCTTCCTCGCTCCGGTGACCATCCGCGCGCGCTATGTCGCGGCGAACGTCCCGATCGGCCTCCCGCAGGATGCGCTCGGACTGCGCCGCGCGGGAACCGCGAGCTGGACGGACTTCGCGTCCACGGTGGATTCGTCGGGCGGTACGGTCACGGCGCCGATCACCCAGGGCGGCACGTACAGCGTCGGCCGTCTCGTGCCGGCCGTGCCGTGCGCCGGGGCGCCGTATCGCGCGTTCGACTTCTGGATCGGGCAGTGGACCCTGACCAATCCGGGTGGCGCGTCCGGCGGCTCGAACACGATCACGGTCGAGGCGGGCGGCTGCGCGATCTTCGAGGACTACGTGAATCCGCAGGCCAACCTGACCCCGGGCCGCAGCATCTCCTTCTATAATCCGGTGACCGACCGGTGGTACCAGACGTACGTCGACAACGGCGGGAACATCGCGCGCCTCGCGAGCACGTCGTGGGCCGCGGGCGCCATCGTGACGGAGTCGGAGCTGCTGGCGCCGTCGGTCTATCGACGGGTCACGTGGACGCTCCTCGGGAACGGCACGGTGCGGCAGTTCAGTGAGTACACCCTCAACGGCGGCAGCTCGTTCACCACCGAGTACGACCTGACCTACACGCGGCGGTAGGGTCGGGTGCGGGCGCCGCATGCAGGCGCGGGTGGCGGGCTCACGCACCCGGCCCCACATTCGGGCCACCTGCGCCCCGGGCCGTCCGGCGCGCGCCCGCACGGAGGTGGTGCCTCATGCGACGCGGATCGTCACGTGCTCCCTGGATCGCGCTCCTGCTCGTGGCGGGAGCGAGCGGTCTTCCCGCGCAACGGCCCGGCGCGTCGAGCGCCGCCGCGGCCGCCGACACCACCCCCGCGGCCGTCGTGCAGGCCTACATCCGGGCGTACAACGCGCACGACGTCGAGGCGACGGTCGCGTTCCTGGCGTCGGACTTCGTCTGGTTGAGCATCGCGGGCGACTCGGTCGCCGTCGAGGCACGCGGCACGGACGCGATCCGCGCCGGGCTGCGCGAGTACTTTCGTGCGACGCCCACGTCCCGCTCGACGCTCGTCGCCCTGTCCGCACTGGGGCCGTGGGTCACGGCGCACGAGCGCGCGGAGTGGGTGTCCGCGTCGGGCCCGCGGGCGCAGGCGTCGGTCTCGGTGTACGAGGTGCGCGGCGGACTCCTGCGCCGCGTGTGGTACTATCCGGTCGTGCGCGAGCCGCCGCCGGCGCCGCCGCGGTAGCAGCCCACGCGACGCCAGCCGCGCTACGCGAGGACCTTGCGGAAGACCTCCACCGCCCGCTCCATCTCCTCCCGGGTCCCGATCGAGACGCGGAGCCAGGTGTCGAGCGGCGGGAAGGGTCGCCCGACGGCCACGCCGGCCGCGCGGCACGCCGCGCGCACCGGGGCCGGGTCGCGCTTGAGGTCGATCATCAGGAAGTTCGTCTCGCTCGCGCTCGCCGCGTAGCCGGCGCGCTCGAACCAGCCGCGCGTGAACGCCTTGGCGTCGCGGTTCTTGCGCTGCTCCTCGCGCACGTGGGCCGCATCGCCCACGCTGGCGCGCGCCGCGGCGGCGGCGAGCGCGTTCACGCCCGCGCTCACGCGCCAGGGCTGCATGCGCCGCGCCGTCTCGCGATGCACCACCGAGTAGCCCACGCGCAGGCCCGCCATCCCGAACACCTTGGAGAAGGTCCGCGTCACCACCACGCGCGGATCCTCCTGCGTGAGCGGGATCGCGGTGCGGTACGACGGATCGTCCACGTACTCGTGGTAGGCCTCGTCCACGAGGATCGTCGTGCCGGGCGACGCGCGCCGCACCTGGGCGATGAAGCCGCGGATGCTCGCGTCGCCATGCACCGTCGCGGTGGGGTTGTTCGGGTTGCACACGAACACGAGCCCCGCGCCGTTGGCGCGCGCGGCCATCGCGTCGAGGTCGAGCCGGAGCTTCGCGTCCACCGGCACCTTCACCACCGGGTGGCCCAGGTGCGCGGCGAGGTCGGCCGGCAGTTCGAACGACGGTGACGCGGTCACGAGCGGCGCGCCCGGCGCCGTGAAGGCCTGCACGCACTGCCGCAGCGACTCGCCGCTGCCGGTGCCGAGCACGATGCACTCGGCGGGGACGCCGTGCTCGCGGCCGAGCGCTTCCATGAGGCCGTACTCGTACGCGTCCGGATAGCGGTTGGCGTCGCGGAGCACGCCCTGGAGCGCGTCGAGCGCACGGCGGCTCGGCCCGTTGGGGTTCTCGTTGGAATCGAGGCGCAGCAGGGCGCCCTGGGCCGCGGGCCGTGGCGTGCGCGCGTCCGCGGCGTAGGGACGCCAGCGGTCGGGCGTCGCGGCCTCGCGGCCGCGCGCCAGGAACGCGGGAGCGGCGAGGAGGCCGGCGCTCCCCAGCCCGAGGGTGGAGACGAACGAACGGCGGGAGAGGGGCACGGCGCGCTCCGGTGCGGGGTGCGACGAACCTACGGCGCGCCGGGTCGCCGCGCGAGTCGGCGGCGCCGTCGTACTGGATGCCCGCATTGCGCCAACCGCCGGCCGGGCCGACCTTCTTGGCGCAGGCAGCAGTCGACCCGCCTCACCCCCGGAGGGCGCGATGGCAGCCGCTGGACTCGACCGATTCGTGGAGGCGCAGGCCAAGGCGTATGCGGATGCGCTCGCGGAGATCCGCGCGGGCCACAAGCGGACGCACTGGATGTGGTTCGTGTTCCCGCAGCTCACCGGCCTCGGGACGAGCCCCATGGCGAAGCACTTCGCGATCGCGAACGTGGCCGAGGCGAAGGCCTACCTGGCGCACCCGGTGCTGGGTGCGCGGCTGCGCGAGATCACGCAGGCGGTGCTCGACTCGGAGGTCACGAGCGCGCACGCGCTCTTCGGCTCACCGGACGACGTGAAGCTCCGTTCCTGCGCGACGCTCTTCGCGCACATCTCGCCGCCGGAGTCGCCCTTTCACCGCGTGCTCGAGAAGTACTTCGACGGCGAGCCGGACAAGGTGACCATCACCCTGCTGGAACGCATGGACGCCTGAACGCGCGCCCGCGCCGGTCCCCCGGCCTCCGCCGGCGCGCCACGTGAGCGCGCCGGTTCCCCCGGCCCCTGACGTCTCGCTACGCGCCCGCGAAGATCCGCTCCGCCGCCTTGAGCTTCCCCAGCCCGTCCGAGGTGGGCATGAACTCATGCGCGACGTACCCCGTGAACCCCGTCGCGGCGATCGCGCGCGCGATGCGCGGATAGTAGAGCTCCTGCGTCTCGTCGAGCTCGTGGCGCCCCGGCACGCCGGCCGTGTGGTAGTGCGAGATGAGCGGCGCGTACTGCTCGATGGTCCGCACGACGTCGCCCTCCATGATCTGCATGTGGTACACGTCGTAGAGGAGCCTGAAGCGCTCGCTGCCGAGCCCGCGCGCCACCTGCGCGGCCCACTCGGTGCGGTCGGCGTGGTAGTCGCGGTGGTCGACCTTGCTGTTGAGCATCTCCATCACGAGGGTCACGCCGTGCCGCTCGGCGGCCGGGAGGAGCCGCTTGAGGCCGGCGATGCAGTTGGCGATGCCCTCGCCGTCGCCCATCCCGCGCCGGTTGCCGGAGAAGACGATCATCTGCGGGATGCCCGCCTTGGCGACGAGCGGCAGCAGCCGTTCCCCTTCTGCGACGAGCTTGTCATGCAGGTCGGGCCGGTTCCAGCCGTCGGGGATCGGGCCGGGCCCGTTGGCGATGGTGCAGGCGAGGCCGTGCGCGCGCGGCACGTCGAAATCGGGGGGGCTCAGCAGGTCGATGCCGTGGAGCCCGATGCGCCGGGCCTCGCGGCAGAGGTCGGGGAGCGGCATCGACTGGAAGCACCAGCGGGCGACGCTCTGCCGGTACGGCGGCACGAAGGTGGGCGGTGTCGCGCCCGCGCTGTGCGGCATGGCCGCGCCGAGCGCGGCGGCACCGGCCGCGGCCGCGCCGCGCTTGAGGACCTCACGTCGCGTGGGACTCACAGCTCGCCTCGCTTGAGGCGCTCGACCGCGCGCGCGGCGGCGCGCGCGGTGATCGCCATGTAGGTGATGCTCGGGTTCTGGCAGGCGCTGCTGGCCATGCAGGCGCCATCGGTGACGATCACGTTCCGGCAGTCCCAGAGCGCGTTGTCGCGGTCCACCACCGAGACGTCGGACGAGCGCCCCATCCGTGCGCCGCCCATCTCATGGATGCAGTGGCCCGGCGGGTTGTTCGAGCGCGTCGGGCGGATGTCGCTCGCCCCGGCGGCCTCGAGCATCTCGGTCGCCGTGCGCACCATGTCCTCCTGCATCTTCCGCTCGTTCTCGCCCCAGGTGCAGCTGATCCGCAGCGCGGGGATCCCCCACTTGTCCTTCACCACCGGATCCAGCGCGAGATGGTTCGCCTCGTTGGGGAGCTGTTCGCCCCATCCATGGATGCCGATCCCCCACCACGGATTGAGGTCGGTGAGCAGCCGCGCCTTGAAGTCGGCGCCGTACCCGGCGCCGGACCAGCGCCCCCGCCCGCCGGCGCCCCCCTGCATGCCGTAGCCGCGCAGGAAGTCGGGATGCTGGCCCGAGCGCCGCGTGTTGCGGAACCGCGCGACGTACATCCCGTTCGGCCGGCTCCCCTCGGACTTGTAGTCCTCGAAGCCCAGCATGCGGCCGCTCGCGCCCCAGTAGTAGTGGTGGTCCATGATGTACTTGCCCAGGTGCCCGCTGTAGTTCCCCACGCCCTGGGGATGCGTGCTGGACCGGGAGTTCATCAGGATGCGCACCGACTCGAACGCCGAGGCGCAGAGGAAGATCACGCGCGCCTCGAAGACCATCTCCTCGTGCGTGCGCGCGTCGATCACCCGCACGCCCCGCGCGCGGCCGCCCTTGGGGTCGTGCACCACCTCGGCCACCACGCTCCACGGGCGCAGCGTGAGCCGCCCGGTGCGCTCCGCGGCGGGGAGGGTGGAGCCGTTGCTCGAGAAGTACGAGTGGGTGATGCAGCCGCGCTCGCAGGGGCCGCAGTAGTGGCAGGCCGCCCGGCCGTTGTGCGCCTGCGTGAGGACCGCCGCGCGGCCGATGGTCCACACGCGCTCGCCGCCGAAGGCCTGCAGGACCTTCTCGCGCGTGTGCCGCTCCACCACGCTCATCGCCATGGGCGGGAGGAACTCGCCGTCGGGGAGCTGCTCGAGCCCCTCCTTGGCCCCGCTCACGCCGATGAAGCGCTCCACGTGCGAGTACCAGGGCGCGAGGTCGGCGTAGCGGATGGGCCAGTCGCAGCCATGGCCGTCCTGCGCGTTGGCCTCGAAGTCGAGGTCGCTCCAGCGGTACACCTGCCGGCCCCACGTGATGGACCGTCCCCCCACCTGGCGACCGCGGAACCACTTGAATGGCGCGTCGTCGGGCGTGGTGTAGGGGTTCTCGAGGTCGTTCACGAAGAACTTGCCGCTGTACTCGTCGCAGGCGTAGCAGCCGCGCTGGATGGGCTGCTCGCGGGCGAGCTTCTGCTTGTCACCGTAGCCGCGGAACCTGACCTGGTGCGGCTGCAGGTGCTCCACGTAGTCGGTGGCCGGGTCGATGGGACCGCCCGCCTCGAGCACGAGGGTGCGCAGGCCGCGCTCGGTGAGCTCCTTGGCCGCCCAGCCGCCGCTGATGCCGGAGCCGACCACGATCGCGTCGTAGCGGCGTGACTGCTGCGCCTTGGCGGTGAGGATCACCGGCGCGGCGCCCGCGCGCGGTGCCGCGAGGCCGGGCCGCTCACTCACGGCCGGCTCCGCGCGCGGCGACCGGCACGTCGCCGCGGTACCGCCCCGGCGTGATGTCCACCTTGAACACCTCGCGCCGCACCCGCTCGCTGGTCAGGAAGCCATGGATGAGGTAGCCGCGCAGCCGGCGGTAGGTGCGCCGCTCCAGGTCGGCCGCGCCGCTCTCCTCGAGCCAGCCGAGCTCGGCGTCGCGCTGCGCCGGGGCGAGCGCGGGCCACGAGCGCCCATGCGTCGCGGCCGCGTGCGCCTCGATCGCGGCGATGCCGCTCCGGAACTCGGTGCGCTCCTCGTCGGTCATCCAGTCCGCCACGAGCACCTCCACGAACGCCGGCGCCGCGACGTCCAGCGCACCCGGCGTGTCGGTGCGGGGCAGGAGGCCGTCGGCGATGGCGGCGACGGTCGCGCGCTCGTCGGCGCGCAGGACGGCCGGCGGTGACTCCGCCGCCCGGCGATGGACCCGCTCGGCCCAGCCCTCACCGAACGATTCGCCGAGCGACTCGCCGAGGGACTCGGCGCGCGCCAGGGAGGGCAGGGCCGCGAGCCCGGCCAACTGCAGCATCGTGCGACGCGAGAGGCTCGTCATGCCCAACGTTGCACCCCGGCGTCCGGACCGGCAACCCAATACAAGCCTTCGCGAGGGCCGCAGGACTTTCGTCCTCCCTCCTCCCTCCTTCGGCGGGTGGCCGGGCAACCATTCCCCGGAGCATTGCGTAGTCCCCCCGTCCGCCCCATCCTCCAACCGCGCCCATGCTCCTGCTCCCCTTCCTCCTCGTCGCCACGCTCGCCGACCCGCCGGTCCACATCGGTCGCGACGGGAAGACCGCCGTCCGCCCGCCGCGCTCGACGGCGGAGATCGTCGTGGACGGGAGCCTCGGCGAGGCGGTGTGGAAGGAAGCCGCCCTCCTCACCGGGTTCTCGCAGTTCTCGCCGCAGGACGGCATCCCCGCGGCCGATTCCACGCAGGTGCTCGTCTGGTACTCGGCCACCGCGATCCACTTCGGCGTGCGGGCGTTCGAGCCCCATGGCACCGTGCGGGCGACGCTCGCCGAGCGGGACCGCATCGGCACCGACGACCAGATCCAGTTCCTCATCGGGACGTTCAACGATGGCCGCCAGGCGGTGATGTTCGCGGTGAACCCGCTGGGCATCCAGGCCGACGGCTCTCTGGTGGAGCAGGGGAACCGCAGCGGCGGCTTCATGAGCGGCGGCGCGACCGCGGCGCGCGAGAGCG
Organism: uncultured Gemmatimonas sp.; assembly: GCA_964586095.1. GTDB lineage: Bacteria > Gemmatimonadota > Gemmatimonadetes > Gemmatimonadales > Gemmatimonadaceae > Pseudogemmatithrix. The sequence continues at coordinate 16,950 of CAZPJF010000014.1, forward strand.
CCGACCTCTCGCAGGACTACGTCTTCACCTCCAAGGGGCGCCTCACCGACTGGGGGTACGAGGTCGAGGTGACGATCCCCTTCAAGAGCCTCCGCTTCCAGTCGATCGCGGAGCAGACGTGGGGATTCAACGTCGTCCGGCGCGTGCAGCACTCCAACTACGAGGACAGCTGGACGCCCGCCGCGCGCGGCAACGCGAGCTTCCTCGCGCAGTCGGGGACGCTCGGCGGCCTCACCGACCTGCACCGCGGGCTGGTGCTCGACATCACCCCGGAGCTCACCGACCGCGTGGACGGCGTGCCGACGGCCGACGAGTGGTCGTACACGGCGGGGAAGCCGCAGCTGGGCGGGACGGTGCGGTGGGGGATCACCAACAACCTCACGTTCAACGGCACGTTCAACCCCGACTTCTCGCAGGTCGAGGCGGACGTGAACCAGGTGAACTTCGACCCGCGCCGGCAGATCTTCTTCCCGGAGCGGCGGCCCTTCTTCATCGACGGCATCGAGCAGTTCCAGACGCCCAACGGGCTCGTGTACACGCGGCGGATGGTGCGCCCGGAGGCCGCGGCGAAGGTGGCGGGGAAGGTCGGCCTCACCAACGTGGCGTACATGAGCGCGGTCGACGACCGCACGACCTCGGCGAGCGGCGCCAACCCGGTCTTCAACATCCTGCGCGTCGCGCGCGACCTCGGTGCGCAGTCGCGGCTCGCGCTCACCTACACCGACCGCATCGACGGCGCCAACAGCAACCGCGTGCTCAGCGTCGATGGCCGCGGCGTGACGCGGCGGATCTACTCGGGCTCGTTCCAGCTGGCCGCGGCGCGCAACGCCGTGGGCGGCGCGACCAGCACCGCCCCGCTCTTCGAGGCGCGTGCCGCGCGCGACGGGCGCAACTTCGGCGTCCGCGCGCTGATCAACGGGATCGACCCCGACTTCGTGACGCAGTCGGGGTTCATCTCGCGCCCGGGCGAGGTGCACGCGAACGTCGCGCCGCGCTACACCTGGTTCTTCGCGCGCGGCTCGCGCGTGGAGACCTTCTCGTACAGCATGCTCCTCGACGGCACCTGGAACTACGCCCGGTTCATGAACCGCGGCGACATGCGCGACAAGAAGCTGCACTTCAACACGAGCACCCAGTTCCGCGGCGGGTGGACGATCGGGGGGTCGCTGCTCGTGGAGACCTTCGGCTACGACCCGTCCTTCTACCGGGACCGGTTCCGGATCGAGGCGCCGGATGGCGTGGGCGGGCTCGACACGCTCCCCTTCGTCGGCACGCCGCGCCTCCCCAACCGCGACTGGGTCGCGAGCTTCAGCTCGCCCCGGTTCAAGTACTTCCAGGCGAGCGGCTCCGCGGTGTGGGGGATCGATGAGAACTTCTTCGAGTGGGCCTCGGCGGACATCCTCTACATCCAGCTCACGCTGAACGCGCGGCCGTCGGAACGGGTGCGCGTGGATGCGACGTACCAGATCCAGGAGTTCAAGCGGCGGACCGACGGTTCGCTGGTGGGCATCACGCGCAATCCGCGCGTGAAGCTCGAGTACCAGGTGTCGCGGCCCTTCTTCGTGCGCCTCATCGGCGAGTACGTCGCGACGGCCACCGACGCCCTGCGCGACGACTCGCGCACCGGCTTCCCGCTGCTGCAGCGCAACGCGAGCGGCACCTACGTGCGCACCACGCCGACGCAGGCCAACCGGCTGAGCGGCGACCTCCTGCTGGCGTACACGCCGCAGCCGGGCACGGTCGTCTACCTCGGGTATGGCGCGCGCATGCTCGAGCCGCAGCCGTTCCGGTTCGAGCAGGTGCTGCGGACGAGCGACGCGCTGTTCGTGAAGCTGTCCTACCTGTTCCGGAACTGAGGGCGGCCGGGCGCGCGCGTCCCATCGACATGACACTCGTCGGCGCGCTGTACGACATCCACGGGAACCTGCCGGCGCTGGAGGCCACGCTCGCGGCAGGGGACGCGGCGGGCGTGGAGCGCTGGGTGGTGGGCGGCGACGTGCTGCTCGGGCCGATGCCGCTCGAGTGCCTCGCGCGGCTCGACGCCGAGCCGCGGCCGATCGACTGGGTGCGCGGGAACTGCGACCGGCTCGTGGTCGAGGCGTTCGACGGGGGTGCGCTGGCGGCACTGCCGCCCGCCGTCGCGGAGACCGTGCGCTGGGTGGCCGCCCGGATCCCGCGCGCGGTGCGCGACCGGCTCGCAGGCTGGCCCCTCACCGTCTCCCTCGCGGTGCCCGGGCTCGGGCAGGTGCTCTTCTGCCACGGCACGCCGCGCCGCGACGACGAGATCCTCACGGTCCGGAGCGCGGAGGCCGACCTGCGCGCCGCGCTCGCGGGCGTGGCGGAGCCGCTCGTGGTCTGCGGGCACACCCACATGCAGTACGACCGCACCGTGCCGCCCCACCGCGTCGTGAACGCCGGGAGCGTCGGCATGCCGTTCGGTGCGCCCGGCGCGCACTGGCTGCTGCTGGGTCCGGGGCTCAGGCCCCAGCGGACGCCCTATGACGCACACGCGGCCGCCGCGATGATCGCGGCGACCGCGTATCCCGGCGCGGCGGGCTTCGCCGAGCGCCAGGTGCTGCACCCGCCGTCCGAAGCGGACGCGCTCGCGCGCTTCCATCCCGCCGCGACGTGAGCGATGCCGGGGCTCAGACCCCGGTCTTGGCCCGCTGCTTGAGCACCATGCCGACGACCGTCGAGATCGCCTGCAGGTAGTCGAGGTCCCTGGAGCTCCACGGCTTCTGCTCGCCGCAGTGCTCGCAGCAGAGCACGGCCACCGGGCGGCCCTTGTCGAGGATCACGAAGTCGAGGAGCGAGCGGATGTCGAGCGGCGCGAAGTACACCTCGTCGAAGCACGACGTGGCGGGGTGGGTGATCGCGTCCGGCGCGACGATCTTGAGGTCCTTGGTGATCGCGTCGAAGTACTCGGGGAACGCGTCCTCGGCGAGCGTCACGCCGCCGCTGAACGAGCCGTCGCGGGTGTCGAACAGGCAGAGCGAGGTGATCGACGACTTGAGGCCGACGGTGTCGAAGCTCCACACCGAGGCGCGCGTGGCGCCGACGTGCTCGGTGATGTCCTGGCAGATGGCGCGGTAGACGTCATCCGGCGTGGCGGAGCCGGTCTTGAGGGCGGAGAGGGCGGCGCGGGCGCGATCCATTGGAGTGCGGGGTCCGTGGAGTTGGGAAGTGAAGGCCGGGACCGGGAGGGTCCCGGCCTTCAGAGTATCGGCCGGCGCCACGCGCACATGACTGGCGACCGGCGGTGCCGCGCCGGCGCGGCCGGCGCG
>CAZPJF010000015.1:0-19957 GCA_964586095.1 uncultured Gemmatimonas sp.
GCGGTCGAGCAGCGTGTTGAGCACCACGCGCTGCACCGTGCGCCGCAGCGACTGCTCGTGCATCACGCCCGAGGCAGGCGCCCCCCAGGTGCGGTCGACGATCGTCTGCAGGACCTCATCGAGCGTGGGATAGTCGGCGCTGCGGGCGCGGAAGAGCACCACGCGCGCGAGCCGCTCGCGATGCAGCAGCCCCTCGATGGTCTCGGTCGCGAGCCCGCCGGCGAGCGAGATCTCGTCGAACGCCGTGCCGCCGGCCGAGCCGATCCACTCGAACTGCGGGTCGCCGCCCGGCGGGACCGGCGGGATGAGCGCCTGCACGCGTTCCGGCACCATCAGCTCGGCCGGCTCGAGCGCGTCGAGCGCGAGCGCGAGGGCGCGACGCTGCTCGGCGGCCGGGACGATCGTCGGCCCGGGCTGCCCGTCGCCGCGGTACGCGTAGCGGAAGTCCATCCCGCCGACGTTCTTGACGACCCCTTCGAGCGAGTAGCGGTGGTGCAGGTACACGTGCGCGAACCGCATGTTGAGCAGGTACATCGGCTCGCCCGGCTTGATGGCGCGCTCGTCGAACTTGTCGATGCCCACGCGGCGCACCGCGCGCGTCCGCTCGAAGGCCTCGAAGCTCGTGCGCCCCTCGACCCACCGGGTCACCTCGGGGATCGACCCGCTCGCGTCGGCATGCTGGTCGCCGACGAACCGGAGCCCGCGACGGATGCCCTCCCCCACGATGCGGGCGAGGCCGGCGGCCTCGGCCCGCGCGTCGGGATACCAGGTGTAGCCGTAGCGCACGGCGAGCGAGTCCCAGCCGCCGGCGTGCGGCCGGTACGCGTCGCGGAAGTCGAGCGATCCCCGCGCGTCCACCGTGATGAGCGGGAACGGGTAGTCCATCACCGAGCTGCGGCCCTGCGCGTGCGCGATGTAGTTGTGCGCAAAGCCGATCGTGTGCCCGATCTCGTGCGCCACGTGCTGCCGGCGGCGCATGTTGATGAACTCCTCCGCGGGGACGTTGTGCGCCGGGCCGCCCGCTGCCGGGAGCAGGCCGGCGTAGATGTTGTAGTCGACGAGCGACCGCCACGAGTCCATCCGGACGACCGTGCGCACGATCTCGCCGGTGCGCGGGTCGCTGAACGAGGGCCCCACCGAGGGACCCGGGCCGGCGCGGTGGACCCAGTAGATCAGGTTGTACCTCGCATCCATGGGATCGACGCCCGCGGGCAGTTCCCGCACCTGGAACGCGTTCCGCCACCCCGCCGCCTCGAACACCTTGTTCCACCAGTTGCCGCCCTCGAGGAACGCGGTGCGGTAGGGCTCGGGGATGCCCGGATCGAGATAGTAGACGATCGGCTTCACCGGCTCGGTGAGCTGGCCGCGCTGGTAGGCGGCCGGGTCCTTGGGGACGAGGCGCCAGCGGTTCGCGTAGCCGTCACGGTAGGTGCCATCGAACCCCTGCGCGAAGTCGTTGAAGCCCGTGCCGAACATCCCCGAGCGCGCGTCCGCCTGGCGCGGACGGAAGCCGTCCGCGCTCGGCAGCTCCACCAGCGAGTGGTGCAGCTCGAACGTGGGGGACGCGGCATCCGGGGCGGCGCGCCGGACCGACGGGCCCGGGTTGTCGACCGCGAACGTGAGCACCGCGTGGACCTCGGTGTTCATGGGGAAGGCCTTGGTGCGGCCGGCATCGATCCAGCTGCGGTTCGCGTCGACGCGCGCGTTGCCGCCCTGTGCGCGCCGGATCCCGTCGGCGATGCCGTAGGTGTCGGCGAGGAAGAAGCCCGTCGCATCGACGACGAGCCGGCCCTCGGCCTCCGATTCGATGGGGAACGAGGCGACCACCGAGAACGGGAACGCCTCGCGCGCCGCGCGCTCGCCGGCCTCGGCGGCGCCGAGCGCGCGCACGCTCTGGTTGTCGCGCACCACGAGGACGCGGCGGCCGCGCCGCTCGAGCCGGACGATGGCGCTGCCGCCCGTCTGGCCCCGGTCGAGGCCGAGCGCCCCGTTGCCGCCGCCGGTGGCGAGCACGCTCTGGTGCATCAGGTCCTTGTCGAGCCGCGCGGCCGGGATCTCGAGGAGGAGCTTGTTGCGGTCGGCATCGACGCGCACGCCGATGAAGGGATCCTGGGCGGGGAGCGCGGACGCGGCGAGCAGCAGCGCGGCGCCGGCGAGGCGGAGCGGACGGAGCGGCATCATCGGGAGCGGGGACGGGTGAGGAAGCTCGTGGACCACGCCGAACCTACGCCCGGAAGGCGCCGCGCGCTGGCTCAGCGCGCGCGGTCGGCCGGCGGCAGTTGCGCCTGCGCCGCCTCGGCGCGGCTCGCGAGCAGCTGCGTCACGAAGCGCTGCCCCTCGCCGATGCGCTCGACCTCGATCGCGACCGACTCGATCGAGCGTTCGACGGCCTGCATGCGCTCGGTCAGTTCCGGCGGGACGACGACCGCGACCGACGAGCGCCTCCAGATGCGGCGCGCGAAGGCGATCACGATCGGGAAGAGGAGGAGCGCCGAGAACCCGATCCCCATCGCCACGAGCTCCTCCGGGGGCCCGTGCTCCCAGGGGTTCGGGCGGGAGGGTTCGATGGTCGCGCCCGGCACCGCCGCCGACTGGGCCACCTGCTGGTCGGCCTCGGCGATCTGCACGTTCACCTGCGCGATGCGCTGGTCGACCTGCGCCAGGCGCTGCTCGAGCCCGGTGCGGTCGGCATCGCTGGCGGGTCCGGCGCGCAGTTGGCGCACGATCTCGTTGCGCTGGGACTCGAGGTCGTCGAGCTGCCGGCCGAGGATCTCGCGCTTCTCGCGGAACCCCCGGAAGACCAGCGCCGGATCCGCGCCGGCGACGGGCGCGGGCGTCCCCGAGACGACGGCTGGTCCCGTCGTCCCCTGCCCCGCCGCGGGGCCCGCGCCCACGGCCGCGAGCTGGCCGAGCTGCGCCTGCGGCACGACGTTCACGGGAGAGGACCCATTCGGCGAGGGCATCGCGCGGGCCTACGCCCGCGCGCGCGGGCGGGTTTCGCGGCCCCGGCGCCTCACTTGAGCGTCGCCCGGAGCGTCATGGGGACCGCCGAGAGCGCGCGCGAGATGATGCACCCGTCCTTGGTCGCCTCGGCGACCTTCTGGAAGGCGTCGTTCGCCATGCCCGGTACCTCGGCCTCGGTGACGAGGTCGATGCCGACGATGGTCATCTTCTCGTTCACGCGATCCATGCGGACCGTTGCCGTGGTGTGGACGCGCACCGGGGTGTGGCCCGCCTGCGTCAGTCCGAGCGAGAGGGCCATCGAGAAGCAGCCGGCGTGGGCGGCCCCGAGGAGCTCCTCGGGGTTGGTGCCGGGCGCCCCCTCGAAGCGCGTCCCGAAGGAGTACTTGCCCTCGAAGGCTCCGCTGCCGAGGCGGATGCTGCCCTGTCCCGCCTTCAGGTCGCCGGTCCAAAGGGCGTTCGCGTGGCGCTGGATCATCGCTGCTCCGGTGAAGGGTCCGGGAGGATGGTAACGCCGCCGTCACCTCGTGGCGAGGCGTGTTACCCGCGGGGGGAGGCGGGGCGTAGAATTTGCGCGCGAACCCGTGTCCCCCCGGCCTCCCGCCGGGGACGCGGCCCCCTCATATCCCACCCGCCATGCGTCCCTCGACCCTGCGTGCCACCCTGCTCGCCGCTGCGGCCGCCGTCGCGATCTCGTGCTCAGGCGACGGCCCCACGGCCCCGTCCCGTGCCCTCAGTCGCCCGGCGCCGCGCGCCGACCTCGTCGGGGCCGGCCCGGAGATCCGGATCAGCGAGATCCACTACGACAACGCCGGCAGCGACGTCGGCGAGTCGATCGAGATCTCCGGCTCGGCCGGGACGGACCTCGACGGGTGGTCCGTGGTGCTCTACAACGGGAGCAACCCGGCGGCCGCGGTCACCTACGGGACGCCGCGGAACCTCACCGAGGTGATCCCGACGACCTGCAACGAGCGCGGCGTCCTGGTGCTGACCTTCCCCGCCGACGGGCTGCAGAACGGCGGGAACGACGGCATCGCGCTGATCGACGGCATGGGGAACGTGGTCGAGCTGCTCTCGTACGAGGGGGTCTTCACCGCCGCGAACGGACCCGCCGCCGGCATGGCGTCGACGGACATCGGCGTGGCCGAGACCGGCACGACACCGGTCGGATCGAGCCTCCAGCGCCAGCCGGACGGCACGTGGGCCGCGCCGGCGCCCAGCACGTTCGGCGCCTGCAACGACGGCGACGAGAACCCCGGCCCGGCGCCCGAGGTGGTCCGCGTGGACGTGACGCCCGCGACCGCGTCGGTCCAGGTCGGGGCGACGGTGGCCCTCTCGGCCGCCGCGCTCGACGCCACGGATGCGCCGGTCCCGGGCGCGGCGATCACGTGGAGCTCGCTGGCGGAGGCGGTCGCGACCGTCTCGGCGAGCGGCGTGGTCACCGGCGTGGCCGAGGGCACGGCGCAGGTGGTCGCGACGGCGGCGAACGGCCGCGCCGACACGGCGGTGGTCACCGTGACGCCGCTCCCGCCGCCGCCGGCGGGGGTGCGCTTCTCCGAGATCCACTACGACAACTTCGGCACGGACCTCAACGAGGCGATCGAGGTCGAGGGACCGGCGGGGACGGACCTCACCGGGTGGAGCGTGCTCCTCTACAACGGCAACGGCGGCGCGGTCTACGACACCAAGCCCCTGGGCGGCGTGCTCGCGGACGCGTGCGGCGGCCGCGGCGTGGTCGCGGTCAGCTATCCGAGCAACGGCATCCAGAACGGCGCGCCGGACGGCTTCGCGCTCGTCAATGCCGAAGGCGCGGTGGTCGAGTTCCTCTCGTACGAAGGGACCTTCGCGGCGACGGACGGCGCGGCGGCGGGGCTGACCTCGACCGACATCGGCGCGCTGCAGAACTCGGACCCGGTGGGCACGTCGCTCCACCGCCGCCCGAATGGCACCTGGGCGTCGGAGCCGGCGAACTTCGGCTACTGCTACGGCGTGACGCCCCCGCCGCCGGCGAACGCGATCACGTTCAGCGGGCGGGTCCCCAGCGACCCCGCGCTCCCGGTCGGGTTCGAGGACCAGGTGTTCGCGACGCTGCGGTCCGGCGTGGACAACTCCACCATCCCGACGACGTTCACGTGGACGTCGGAGACGCCGCTCCTCGCGAGCGTCGACGCGAACGGCGTCGTGCGCGCGCTCGGGGCCGGCACCATGATCATCCGCGCGACGGCGGAGGACGGCACCTCGGCGGCCTACGCGCTCCCGAGCGCGGTGGCCGTGGCGGGCTCCGCGGTCTACGCGGGGAACACCGAGTTCGGCGACCCGTCGGACGGCGACGCGACGGATGAGGTGATCATCCGCCGCGCGCAGTACACGTCGTCGTTCAGCGTGGCGCGCGGCATCCCGAACTGGGTGAGCTACAACCTCGAGGCCTCGCATTTCGGGGCGGAGGACCGCTGCGACTGCTTCACCTACGACCCCGAGCTGCCGGCGGGCGGCCGCTACACGACCGCGGACTACACCGGCGCGGGCGCGGCGGCCGGCTACGGCATCGACCGCGGCCACCTGGCGCGCTCGTTCGACCGCACGTCGGGGAGCCTCGACAACGCCTCGACGTTCTACTTCTCGAACATCATCCCGCAGGCCGCCGACAACAACCAGGGCCCGTGGGCGCAGTTCGAGAACCACCTCGGCGACCTGGCGCGCTTCGCGAACCGCGAGGTCTACGTGGTGGCGGGCGCCTCCGGGAGCAAGGGCACGGTGAAGGGGGAGGGGCGGATCACCATCCCGGCGGTCACGTGGAAGGCCGCGCTCGTGCTGCCGCGCGACACGCGCCTCTCCGACGTCACGAGCCTCGACTCGGTCGTGGTGGTCGCGGTCGTGATGCCGAACGACGCGGGGATCCGCAGCGTGCCGTGGCAGGACTACGTGGTGACGGTCGACGCGGTCGAGGCGGCGAGCGGGTTCGACCTCTTCGCGCTCCTGCGCGACGACCTCGAGATCGCGCTCGAGAGCGGCACGCGCGCACCGGTGGCCGCGGTCGACGGGCCGTTCGGCGGCTACGACGGCGACCCCATCGCCATGAGCGCGGCGGGCTCCACCGACCCGGACGGCGACGCGCTCACGTACGCGTGGCACTTCGGCGACGGCGCGGTCGCCACCGGCGCGGCCGTGACGCACAAGTACCAGGACCCGGGCACCTACACCGTGCGCGTGGTCGTGACCGACACGCGCGGGCTCGCGGACACGGTGACGACGGTGACGACGGTCACCGCGCTGCCGCCCGCGCTCGGACTGCAGCGGACGCGTGAGGCGGTGCTGGCCCTCGTGAAGGCCGGCCGGCTGCATCGCGTGGTGGGCGCCGCGCTGCTCGTGAAGGTCGAGATCGCGTCACGCGCCCTCGGCCGCGAGAAGCCGCGCGTGGTGAAGGCGCTCGTGGAGGCGGTGCTGCACGACCTGCGCTTCCTCGTGAAGGCGAAGAAGCTCACGGCGGAGGAGGCGGCGCCGATCACCGACACGCTCACCCGCACGTTGCGCTCGCTCGGGCGGTGAGGACGGCGGTGCGACGGACGCGGGCCCGGGCGCCGGGGGGGGGCCGGGGGCGGGCGCGAACCCGCGCGCCGCCCCGCCCCCCCCCCCGGCCGCGCCCCCGCCCGCCTCGGGGGGCGGGGGCCGCGGCCCCGCCGGGCGCCGCGCGGCCCCCGCCGGCGGGCCGCCTCAGGTGACCAGCGGCGTGATGGTCAGCGTGCCCGCGACGGCGTCGTGCGACACCGTGTACTGCCGGAGGTCGCGCGTCCGCTGGCCGCCGACCCACCCGCCGTCCGCCGCGAAGCGCGCTCCATGGTTCGGGCACTCGAACCCGCCCGCGGTGATGCCGATCGGGCGATACCCGGCGTGCGGGCAGATCATCGAGAAGGCCAGGTAGGTGGACGCGTCGACGCGCGTCACCGCGATCGGGACGCTCGTGGCGCCATCCACCCGCGCGATGCCGCCGTCGCTCGCGAGGGCGGTGAAGTCCGCCAGCGTCACGAGCAGGCTGCCGCCCGGCGGGGGCGGCGCGCTCCCGCCGCCCGGCCCGGTGACCCCGCCGATGTTGCCATCGCCGCAGGCGCCGAGGAACGCGGCCACGGACGCCAGCACCGCGGACGAGACGAACTCACGGCGGGTCGGCCCGGCCGCGGCCGCGCCAGCGGCGGCCGTCGCCGCCCCCGCGGTCCCCTGCGTCTCGAGTGCGGAGCCGCGCCGGCGCACGCAGGCGGCACAGTCGTCGCGCATGCTCAGTCCCTCCGGAAGAGGTCGAGCATCGACAGGTAGCCGACCGTCGCGACGCCCACGGAGGTGAGCGCGACCGTCCGGTGGAGCGCGCGGTCGTCGTTCGACCCCTCCGCGCGCTCGGCGAGCAGCCCCGTCGTCAGGAAACCGGCGTCGGCGGCGAGCATCATGACCGCGTGGAAGACCTTGCGCTTGCGGTCGACCGGGTCCTTGCGGCCCTCATAGAGGTTCATCACGCCGGTGATGGTGTTCACCGTGAACAGGGCGGCGATGCCCGTGGCGGCGACGCGGTGCCCGGTGCGGGCCCACGCGGGCGCCTCGAAGCTCTCGTCGTACAGCTTGCTGCCCGCGACGTACTGGAAGGCGAAGAGCGGCAGCATCGCGTAGCTCGCGGCGCGGTGCACGTCCAGCCGCTTGTAGTACGCGGCGGAGTACTCGAACACCGTATCGCGCGGCGCCGGGCGACCGAAGCGCGTGGACCGCACCGGGCCGGCCGGTCCGCCGGCTGCGTCCCGATCGGCGGGTTCGATCCGTTCGACCGCCGCGTCCCGCGCGACCGGCGCGTCCGGCGTGACCGCGGTGACGGCGAGGGCCTGGGAGGCGAGGAAGGCGAGCGTCAGGACGTCCATGCGCGTAGGGGTGGTGGGGGCGAGCGATTGCGGTCCTCGCCCGCTCGCCGTAGAACTACCCCGTCACCCCCAACCGGATCACCGATGCCGTTCCCTGCCCAACCGCGCCGTTCGGCCGCCGCCGCGCCCGCGCGCCGCCGCGCGCCCGCCGCCGTGCTCGCCGGCGCGTTCCTCGGCCTGCTCCTGGTCCCTGCCCTCGCGCTCCCGCTCGCGGCGCAGGACGACCCGGCCCTCGTGGCCCGCGCGCGCGCGATCCACGACCGCGTGATGACCCTCGACACGCACGTGGACATCAGCCCGGCGGCGTTCCGGAGGGACACGACGAACTACGTCACGGGGATCGCGCGCAACCAGGTGGACATCCCCAAGATGGAGGCGGGCGGGCTCGATGCCGCGTTCCTCATCGTGTACGTCGGGCAGGCGCGCACCATCGACTCGGCCTCGATGGCCGCCGCCTACGCCTCCGCGATGGAGAAGTTCGCCGCCGTGCATCGCCTCACCGACACCCTCGCGCCCACGCGCGTCGGCTTCGCGCGGACGGCGGAGGAGGCGCGGCGCATCCACGCGAGCGGGCGCAAGGTGATCTTCATCGGCATCGAGAACGGCTTCCCCGTGGGCACCGACCTGTCGCGCATCAGGCAGTTCGCCGACCTCGGCGGCCGCTACCTGTCGCTCGCGCACAACGGCCACAGCCAGCTCTCCGACTCGAACACCGGCGAGCGGGACAACGTGTGGGCGTGGAACGGCCTCAGCCCGCTCGGCCGGCAGGCGATCGCCGAACTCAACAAGTGGGGCGTGATGATCGACATCTCGCACCCGAGCAAGGCCTCGATGCTGCAGACGCTCGAGCTGACCAAGGCGCCGATCATCGCGTCGCACTCGGCCATGCGCGCGCTCTGCGACCACTCGCGCAACCTCGACGACGAGCAGCTGCAGGGGCTCAAGCGGAACGGCGGCGTGGTGCAGGTGGTGGCGTTCAACAGCTACGTGAAGTGCAACCCGGCGCGGGACGCCGAGCGGCAGGGCGCGCTCGCCGCGCTGCGGATGCAGTACGGGATCACCGGCACCAACCCGCGCGAGATCGGTGAGCAGGTGGGGAGGCTCCCCGACGACCGGCGGAACGCCTACCTCGCGGCACAGGAGGACATCACCGCGCGCCGCTACCCGGCGGACCCGCGTGCGACGGTGAAGGACTTCGTGGACCACATCGACCACGCGGTGAAGCTGATCGGGATCGACCACGTGGGGATCAGCTCGGACTTCGACGGCGGCGGCGGCGTGGTGGGATGGGAGAACGCGGCCGAGACGTTCAACGTGACGCTCGAGCTGGTCCGGCGCGGCTACACGGAGCAGCAGATCGAGAAGATCTGGAGCGGGAACCTGCTGCGCGTGCTGACCGAGGTGCAGGCGGTGGCCCGGCGCATCCAGTCGGGGACGATGTGAGGCGCGCCGGCGGACGGCGCGTCCGGCGGGAGCCTCGCCGCCATCCGGGCGCCGCGCGTCCGCGAGGGGCCCGATGAGCGGTCTCGCGTTCGCGAAGGCCTACGGCGCGTGCGTCGTCACGTTCCTGGCGCTCGACCTGCTGTGGCTGGGCGTTGTCGCCAAGGGGTTCTACCAGGCGCAGCTGGGGCACCTCATGCGCGCCAACGTGCTCTGGGGGCCGGCGCTGCTCTTCTACGCGATCTACGTGGGGGCGATCGTGCTGCTCTGCGTCGCGCCGGCGGTGGAGCGGCAGTCGCTCGCGCGCGCCGTGGCGCTCGGCGCCGTGTTCGGGCTCGCGGCGTACGCGGCCTTCGACCTCACGTCGCTGGCGCTCCTCAAGGACTTCCCGGTGCGCGCGGCGGTGGTGGACCTGGCCTGGGGGACGGTGCTCACCGGTGCGGTGGCGGCGGCGGGGTACGGCGTGAGCGTCGCAGGCCGGGGGTAGCGCGGACGGCGTGCGCGGTGGCCTCAGGCCACCGCGGGGGCCGACCGGCGCACGAGCGTGAGGATCGAGTAGAGCGCCACCGCCTCGTCATGCTGGTTGAGCACTTCGACGTCCCACTCCACGACGCCCTGCGGGATGCCACCCTCCGGCGTGTCCTTGGCGGTCTTCTGCTTGACCGTGAGGCGCACGCGGATCGTGTCGCCCGGGTACACGGGCTTGGTGAACCGCAGCCGCTCGAGGCCGTAGTTGGCGAGCACGGGGCCGAGGGCGGGGTCCACGAAGAGGCCGGCGGCCGCGGAGACGATGAAGTAGCCGTGCGCGACGCGTCCCGTGAACACGCCGTTCGTGCGGGCCTCCTCGTCGTTCATGTGGGCGTAGAAGCGGTCGCCCGAGAGGGTCGCGAACGCGACGATGTCGTCGAGCGTGATCGTGCGCGTGCCCGTCAGCAGGGTGTCGCCGATCTCGAGCTCGTCGAAGGTCTTCCGGAACGGGTGCACGCCGTCGGTGCGCTGGGCGGCCCCGGCGCTCCACTCGCGGGTGATCGCGGTGAGCATCGTCGGGCTCCCCTGCACCGCGGTGCGCTGCATGTAGTGGAGCACGCCGCGCGCACCGCCCATCTCCTCGCCGCCGCCGGCGCGTCCCGGGCCACCGTGCACGAGGTTGGGGAGGGGCGAGCCGTGGCCGGTGCTCTCCTTGGCGCTCGTCCGGTCGAGGACCATCAGCCGCCCGTGGAAGGGCGCGACGCCGAGCACGACGCGCCGCGCGGTGGCGGGGTCGGCGGTGACGAGGGAGCCGCAGAGCGACCCGCGCCCACGCTTGGCGAGCTCGATCGCCTCGTCGAGCGTGCGGTAGGGCATCACCGTGTTCACCGGGCCGAAGGCCTCGATGTCGTGCGGCTCGCTCCGGCCGAAGGGCGCGTCGCAGACCATGAGCATGGGGCCGAAGAAGGCCCCCTTCTCGCGGTCGGCGCCGACGACCGCGAAGTCGCCGCCGCCGTACACCAGCTCGCCGGCCTCGCGGAGCCGCGCGGCGGCGGCGCCCACGTCGCGCACCTGCCCCTGGCTCGCGAGCGGGCCCATCCGCACGCCCTCCACGCGCGGGTCGCCGATCACGGTCTTCTCGAGCCGTGCGCGGAGCGCCCGCACCACGTCCGCCTCCATCCCCGCGGGGACGATGGTGCGGCGGATGGCGGTGCACTTCTGCCCCGCCTTGGTGGTCATCTCCTTCACGACCTCCTTGATGAAGAGGTCGAACTCCTCGGTGCCGGGGGCGGCGTCGGGGCCGAGGATCGAGCAGTTGAGCGAGTCGGCCTCCATGTTGAAGCGCACCGAGTGCGCGACGACCGCCTTGCCCTCCTTGAGCAGCTGCCCGGTGGCCGCGCTCCCCGTGAACGCGACGGCGTCCTGCTCGGTCACGTGGCTCAGGAGGTCGCCCGCCGAGCCGCAGATGAGCTGGATGGCGCCCTCGGGGAGGATCCCGCTCGCGACCATCTCGCGGAACATGAGCTCCGTGAGGTAGCTCGTGGCCGTGGCCGGCTTCACGATGCACGGCACGCCCGCGAGGAGCGCCGGCGCGAGCTTCTCGAGCATCCCCCAGCAGGGGAAGTTGAAGGCGTTGATGTGGATCGCGACGCCCTCGAGCGGCACGCAGATGTGGCGCCCCGCGAAGGTGCCGCCCTTGGAGAGGACCTCCTGCGGGCCTTCCACGTGGTACGTCTCGTCGGGGAACTCGCGGCGCCCGCGGCTCGCATAGGCGAAGAAGGTCCCGATGCCGCCCTCGATGTCCACCCAGCTGTCGGCGCGCGTGGCCCCGGTGGCCGAGGAGAGGGCGTAGAACGCCTCCTTGCGCTCCATCAGGTGCTTGGCGACCGCCTTGAGCATCGCCGCGCGCTGGTGGAAGGTGAGCGCGCGCAGCTTCGGGCCGCCGACGCGCCGCGCGTACCCCGCCATCTCCTGGAAGTCGAGCCCACCGCTCGACGCCTCGGCGACCGGCTCGCCGGTGACGGCGTGGAAGAGCGTCGTGGCCTTGCCGGTCCCCTCGACCCACTGGCCGAGGGCGTAGTTCTGGAGTCGCTGCATCGGGTCAGGATCCCTTGGTCTGGTTCCAGGTCCGCAGCACGGCCGACTGGGCGGGCCGGTCGGGCGGGACCGCACGGAGCGGCTCGACCGCACGCCACGAGGCGCGCATCGCCGCCGGGAGCTGCTGGTAGAGGGCCGTGCCCTCCGACTTCCAGGCGAGCATCTCGTCGCTCACCTGCTTCACGACCTTGGCCGGGTTGCCGACCACCACCGAGCGCTCGGGGACCTGCATGTCGGCCGGCACGAAGGCGAGCGCGCCGACGATGCTGCCGGCGCCGATCACCGCGTTGTCCATGATCACGGCGTTCATCCCCACGAGGGCGTTGGCGCCGATCCGCGCCCCGTGCACCACCGCGCCATGGCCGATGTGGGCGGCGGCCTCGAGCACGACCGTCACACCGGGGAACATGTGGATCGTGCAGTTCTCCTGGACGTTGCACCCGTCCTCGATCACGATCCCTCCCCAGTCGCCGCGGATCGCGGCGCCGGGCCCCACGTAGACGTCGCGCCCGATGATGACATTGCCCGTCACCGCGGCCTGCGGGTGGACGAACGCGGACGCGTGCACCACGGGGATGAAGCCGTCGAAGGCATAGATCACTCGCGAACGATGCCCGCACGCGGCCGGCAATTCCAGTGCGCCGCACGCCCTTCCGCGCGACGGCCGGGGCGTCGTAGGTTCCCCGCATGAACCCAGGGTCGGCGGTGCTGCCGGCGGTTCCGCGGGGGCTCCGCGCCCTCGCCTGGGTGCTCGCCGTCCACGGCGTGGCCTTCGCGGTGAGCGAGATGCTCGTCCCGTACACCGCGCGGCCGGCGTGGCTGCGCGTCTACAGCGCGGGCGGCTTCCTGCCCCTTCAGCTCGGCTCCGCGTTCGCGCTCTGGACGGCCGCGCGCCGCACCGACCTGCCGCGCGCGACGCAGGAGGGGCTGCGGTCGATCGCCGCCGCCTTCCTCGCGATCTCGGCCGGGTCGGCGGTCTGGCTGGTCATGGGCAGCCTCGGCCGTCCGTTGCCGTACATCTCGTGGGCGGACGCGATCTTCTTCCTGTTCTACCCGTTCCTGATCGCGGGCGTGCTGCGGCTCCCCACCGCGCCCGCGCGCACCGACCGCGTCGCGAACCTCCTCGGCTGGGCGGTGGTGATCCTCGCCTTCGGGAGCCTGATCGCCTTCGCCGCCCGCGTCGAAGCCACGCGCGGCGAGCTCTCGGTGCCCGCCCGGTTCCTCGTCACGGCGACCAGCTTCGGGCAGCTCGCCACGCTCCTCGTGCTCAACCGGGGCGTGGAACGCGCGCGGCGGCTCCCCTCGCCCGGCGCCGTCACGCTGCTCCTCTCCGCCCTCGCGCTGTCGGCGATGGGCGACCTCGTGTTCCAGATCCTGTTCTCGACGATGTACTCGGGACGCAACTGGAACGTCCCGATCGCCGTCCTCGTGAACCTCCTCGTCCTGCAGGCGGCGTTCCGATTCCTCACGGCGCCGATGCCGCTGAGCGACGCACAGGAGGCGACGCGGACCGCGTTCAGCCCGCTGCCCATCGTCGCCGTGTCGGCGGTGGCGCTGATGCTCGTGTGGATGTCGACCACGGGCCAGGCGACCAACCTGGGCGCGCTCATGGCGGGGCTCGTGGCGCTGAACGCCGTGCTCGTCGTGCGCGACGTGGTCACGAGCCGCGCGGCGGCGGCCGCCATGCAGCAGGGCGTCCAGCGCGAGGCCGCGCGGCGCCTCGACGCCCTCGTGCGGAACGCCTCCGACGCGATCCTCCTCCTCGACCCCGAGTGCCGCCTCGCCTTCGCGAGCGCGCCGGCCGACCGCCTCTTCGGCCGGCCCGTCTCCGCGATGGAGGGCGTGGCCTTCAGTTCGCTCCTCCCGGCCGACGAGGTGGCGGCCTGGGACGCGTTCGTCGACGGGCTCGAGGCGCAGCCCGGGCAGCCGGCGACGCACGTCTGGCGGCTCACGCGCGCCGACGGCAGCAGTCGGCTCATCGAGTCGGTGGGGATCGACCTGCGCCGCGAGCCGGCGGTGGGGGGCGTGGTGCTCAACTCGCGCGACGTCACCGAGCGGATCTCGCTGGAGGAGCGGCTGCGGCAGGCGCAGAAGCTGGAGGTGGCGGGCCGGCTCGCGGGCGGCGTCGCCCACGACTTCAACAACGTGCTGACCACCGTCATGGCCAGCACCGAGCTCGCCCAGTTCGCCCTGCCCGAGGACCATCCCGCGCAGGTCGACCTCGCCGGGATCGCCGGGGCCGCGCAGCGGGGCGCGGCCCTCACGCGCCGCCTGCTCGCCTTCGTGCGCCAGGAGCCCGTGCCGGCGCAGTCGGTCGACGTCGCCGCCATGCTCCACGAGCTCGAGCCTCTGCTGGTGCGCCTGGCGGGCGAGGCCGCCCCCGTCACGCTCCGCGCATCCGGGGGGCTCGGCGAGGTGCGCGTGGACCGCACCGAGCTGGAGCACCTCGTGTTCAACCTCGTGGCGAACGCGCGCGACGCGATGCCCGCCGGCGGCCCGATCACCGTCACCGCCGAGCCGCTCGACCTCGCCGGCGCGGTGGACGACCCCGCGTTCGTGATCGCGCCGGCGCCCGGGCGCTACATCGCCATCGCGGTCGCCGACGCGGGCGTGGGCATGACCGACGAGGTCCGCCTGCGGATGTTCGACCCGTTCTACACGCAGAAGAGCGGCGGGCGCGGCACCGGGCTCGGGCTCATCGGGGCCCGGCCCCTCATCGAGGGGACCCACGGCGGCCTGCGCGTCGACAGCACCCCCGGCCGCGGGACGCGCGTGACGCTGCTCCTGCCGCGCATCACGGAGGCCGCGGAATCGCGTACCAGCGGCGAGCAGCGGGTGCCTCTCCCCATCACGCGGGCCCCACGCACGCGCCGCACCCTGCTCGTGGAGGACGAGGTCGACGTGCGCGAGCAGCTGACGCGGCTCCTCGAGTCGATGGGGCACGAGGTGACCGCCGCCGCCACCGCGCGCGACGCGCGGGACCGGCTCGTCACGCCCGGTGCCCGGTTCGACCTCGTGATCAGCGACGTGATGATGCCCGGGGAATCGGGCCCCGAGTTCGCCGCCTGGCTGCGCCGCACGCACCGCGCGGTGCGCATCCTGCTCATCTCGGGCCACACCGGCACCGCGCTCGACCGCGTGTCGCGGGAGACGGGGGACCTGCCACTCCTCCGCAAGCCGTTCGGGAGCGCGGAGCTCGCGGAGCGGATCGAGTCGCTCTTCGCGGGCGAGGCCCCCGGCCAGGCGCCTGGCGAGGCCCCCGGCGACGCCGCGGGCGCCTAGCCACCTGCCGAGCCGCGGCGCCCCGCGGCCCCGCGGTCCGGCACGGCGCCTAGACGCGCTCCAGCAGCACCGCGAAGCCCTGTCCCACCCCGATGCACATGGTGCAGAGCGCATAGCGTCCCCGCCGCCGCTGCAGCTCGCGCGCCGCGGTGAGCGCCAGGCGCGCGCCGCTCATCCCGAGCGGGTGCCCGAGCGCGATCGCGCCCCCGTTGGGATTCACGCGCGGGTCGTCGTCCGCCACGCCGAGCTCCCGCAGGCAGGCGAGCCCCTGCGCCGCGAAGGCCTCGTTCAGTTCGATGACCTCCACCTGCCCGATCGCCAGGCCCGCGCGGGCGAGCACCTTCCGCGTGGCGGGCACGGGCCCCATGCCCATGATGCGCGGCTCCACGCCGGCCGCCGCGGCCGCGACCACGCGCGCGATCGGCGTGAGGCCGAGCGCGTGCGCGGCGGACTCGCTCGCCACGAGCAGCGCGGCCGCACCGTCGTTGAGCCCCGAGGCGTTGCCGGCCGTCACGCTCCCCTGCCCGTCATGCCGGAACGCCGGCTTGAGCCTGCCGAGGATCTCGAGCGTCGTCTCGGGTCGGATGAACTCATCCTGCTCCACGCGCGTCGTGCCCTTCTTCCCCGCGACCTCCACGGGCACGATCTCCTCGGCGAGCCGTCCGGCGGCGCGCGCGGCCGCGGCGCGCTGCTGCGACCGGAGCGCGAAGGCATCCTGGTCGGCGCGCGAGACGCCGTACTGCGCGGCGACGTTCTCGGCCGTCTCGCCCATCGAGTCGGTGCCGTGCGTCGCCTTCATGGCCGGGTTCACGAAGCGCCAGCCGAGCGAGGTGTCGAAGAGCTGCATGTCGCGGGCGAAGGGCGTGGCGCCCTTGGAGAGCACGTACGGGGCGCGCGTCATCGACTCCACGCCGCCGGCGACGTACAGGTCGCCCTCGCCGGCGACGACGCCGCGCGCCGCGGCCGCCACCGCGCTCAGGCCGGACGCGCAGAGCCGGTTCACGGTCTCGCCCGGCACCGTCACCGGCAGGCCGGCGAGCAGCAGCGCCATGCGCGCGACGTTGCGGTTGTCCTCGCCGGCCTGGTTGGCGCAGCCGAGGATGACGTCCGCGATGCGCGCGGGATCGAGCTGGGGGTGCCGCGCGAGCAGGGCCCGGATGGCGTGCGCGCCGAGGTCGTCGGCGCGCACGGCGCTGAGCGCGCCGCCGAGGCTGCCGATCGGCGTGCGGACGCCGTCGATGAGGTACGCTGCGGTCATGCGAGGGGCTTCCTGGTCCGGTAGACGGTGCCGTGGAAGAGCGCGACGATGCGCCCCTCCTGGTTGCGCACGGTGATCTCGCTGAAGGCGAGCCGATTGGTCTCGGTGCGCTGCTCGGCCGTGGCGGTGAGGACGTCCCCCACCCGGATGGCCGCGGGATAGTTGATGTGGCAGTCGGTGGCCACGCTGATCTCGCCGGCGGAGTTGCTGCAGAAGGCGTGCGCGCTGTCCGCGAAGGCGAAGGCGATCCCGCCGTGCGCGAAGCCGAAGCCGTTGGTCATCTCGGGCCGGACGGTCATCCGGATGACGGCGCGGCCCGCCGCGACCTCCACCACCTCGACGCCGAGCCACTGGGAGAACGCGTCGCGCGCCAGCAGTGTGGCGACCGTGGCGCGGGCGCGCTCGTCGCTCACGGGAGGAGCCTCCCCCCGTCCCGCACCACGCGCCGGAGCAGCGGGCTCGGCCGGTACCGGTCCTCGCCGTACTCGGCCTGCAGCGACTCGAGCGTCCCGAGCACCCGGTGCGCGCCAAGCTCGTCGCCCCACGCGAGGAGGCCCTTGGGGTAGTTCACGCCGCGCAGCATCGCGAGCTCCACGTCGTGGGGCGAGGCGATGCCGAGCCGCACCGCCTCGACCGCCTCGTTGACCAGCATCGAGAGGATCCGCTCGAAGACGAGCCGGCCGGCGGTGGGATGCATGGTGGGCGCGGGCATCACCGCGCCCTCGCGGTAGTCGAAGTGGCCGCGCCCCGTCTTGCGCCCGAGCAGCCCGGCCTCGACGAGCCGCCGCTGGATGAGCGACGGCCGGTAGCGCGGGTCCTGGAACGTGGCGTCGTAGACCGAGCAGGTGACGGCGAAGTTCACGTCGTTGCCGATGAAGTCCATGAGCTCGAACGGCCCCATCCTGAAGTGGCCGTACTCCTTCATGGCCCAGTCGATGGTCGCCGTGTCGGCGAGGCGCTCCTCGGCGATGCGCAGCGCCTCGCCGTAGAACGGGCGGGCGACGCGGTTCACGATGAAGCCGGGCGTGTCGGTGGCGACCACGACCACCTTGAGCCATCGCTCGGCCAGCGCGCGGGCCGCGTCGGCGACGGCGAGCGCGGTGGTGATCGCCGGGATCACCTCCACCAGCGGCATCACCGGCGCGGGATTGAAGAAGTGCAGCCCCACCACGCGCGCCGGGTGCGCGCAGGCGCCCGCGAGCGCCGCGATCGAGAGCGACGAGGTGTTGCTGGCGAGGATGGCATCGTGCGTGACCACGGCCTCGAGGTCCCGGAGCAGCTGCTGCTTGACCGCGAGGTCCTCGACCACGGCCTCGATCACCACGCCGCAGGAACCGAAGGTGCGGAGCGACTCGCCATGCACGCCGTCGACGTAGGTGAGCCGCGCGAGCACCGCGTCGGCGGCCTCGCGCGTGAGCCGCCCCTTCTCCACCTCGCGCGCCATGGCCTTGGCATGGCCGTCGCGCGCGCGGCCGAGGGCCGCCGGGACGGCGTCGGCGAGCACCACGCGGTGGCCGCGCTGGGCGGCGACCTGCGCGATCCCCGCCCCCATGGCGCCGGCGCCCACGACGCCGACGACCGTGCCCGCGTCGAGCGACATCTCAGGCGCCCCGGTAGGTGGGCTTCCGCTTCTCGAGGAACGCGCGCACGCCCTCCTCGTAGTCGGCGGTGCGGCCGGCCTCCTGCATGGCCTGTGCCTCCACCTCGAGCTGCCCGTCGAGGGTATTGGCCCACGAGGCGTTCATCGCGCGCTTGGTGAGGCCGAACCCGCGCGTGGCCTGCGTGGCCAGCTGCCGGGCGAGGTGCAGCGCCACCTCGTGGAGCTGCGCCGCGGGCACGACCTCCCACACGAGCCCCCACTCCTTCGCCTTGGCCGCCGGGAGCTTCTCGGCGAGGAAGAACATCCCCGTGGCGCGCTGCGGCCCCACCAGGCGCGGCACGAAGAAGGTGCCGCTCGTGTCGGGGATGAGGCCGAGCTTGGCGAAGCTCTCGACGAAGTTCGCCTCCTCGGCCGCGATGGTGAGGTCACAGGCGAAGGCGAGGTTGGCCCCGGCGCCGGCCGCGACGCCGTTCACCGCGCAGACCACCGGCTTCTCCAGGTGGCGGATGGCGCGGATGATCGGGTTGTAGCAGGCGCGGACGATCGCCGAGATGTCGGGCATGGGCCCATCGCCCTGCGGCAGCGCCTCCTGGAGGTCCTGCCCGGCGCAGAAGCCGCGCCCGGCGCCGGTGAGGAGCACGGCGCGGATCGCGGGCTCCGTCCGCGCGCGCTCCAGGCCGGCGAGCAACCCGGCGGCCATCTCGCGGTTGAACGAGTTGAGGACGTCCGGCCGGTTGAGCGTGAGGACGAGGACGCCGTCGTGGAGCTCGGAGAGGACGAGGGCGGTCGACATGCGCCGAAAGATAGCCGCTGCCGGAGACGGTGGTGCGGGGGGCGGCGCGCGCGGCGCAGCGGGCGGCGCGCGCGCCCAGCACCGCTCCCGATGGCGCGGTCGACCGGCCAGATTCCCCGGATGGCCCCCGCCCCCCTCGCCGGCTTCGACTGGCGCCGCATCGCGTACCACGTCCTCGTCTCGCGCGCGCTCGACGACGTCGAGGAGAGCACGAACCGCAACCGCGCCACGGTCCCCAAGGACCATGTGGTGCTCTACCAGTTCTCGGCGCGCGGCCATGACGTCGCGCAGTGCATCCTCGGGTCGCTCGTGCGGCACCGGCACGACGCGGCGGGGGCGTACTACCGCAGCCGGCCGCTCCTCCTCTCGCTCGGCCTCCCGATCGACGACGCGCTCGGGTCCCCGCTCGGGCGCGCGGGGGGCTTCAGCGACGGCCGCGACATCGGCGTGGTGTGCAACCTACCCAACCGCGACGGGCCCGTGGTCCTCCCGATGTCGGGCGACGTGGGATCGCAGTACACGCCCGCCGCCGGCTGGGCGCAGGCGGTGACGTACCATCGCGACGTGCTCGCGGACGCCTCGTGGCGCGGCGCCATGGGGGTCGCGCTCGGCGGCGACGGCTCCGTGGCGACCAACGGCTTCTGGGCCGCGCTCACCATGGCGACCACGCTCAAGCTCCCGCTGCTGTTCTACATCGAGGACAACGACCTCGGCATCTCGGTGAAGGGGGAGATGCAGACGCCGGGGGGCAACATCGCGCGGAACCTCGCCGCGTTCGGCAACCTGTTCCTGCGCGACGGCGACGGCACCGACCCCGGCGAGACCGCGCGGCTGCTGCAGGAGTGCGTGGACCACGTGCGGAGCGGCGCCGGCCCCGCGCTCGTGCACCTCACGGTGCCGCGGCTCTCGAGCCACTCCGGGCCGGACAACCAGAAGGGCTACCGCACCGACGACGAGATCGCGGCCGACCAGGCGCGCGACCCGCTGCCGCGGCTGCGCGAGTACCTCGTGCCGGCCTTCATGAGCGCGGCGGACTGGAGCGCGCTCGAGGTGGAGGTCGCGCGCGACGTGGAGCGCGCGCTCGCCGCCGCGCGCGCGCGGCCGGTGCCCGACCCCGCGCGGGTGCACGAGGCGAACCTGAACTTCCTGAGCCTCTGGTACAC
>CAZPJF010000016.1:0-19951 GCA_964586095.1 uncultured Gemmatimonas sp.
GTCCAATTCGTGCTCGTTGCGTCCGGCCGGGGCCGCGCGCGGACTTTTCGGCGCGCTCTTGCTGGGGCTCGCCGTCCACGCGCCGGCCGCCGCGCAGTCGGTCGGCCAGCCCCGACCGACGCCCGCCCAAGCCGAGGCGTTGCTCCGCGCGCGACCCGACCTCCTGGCGCGGCTGCAACGCGAGATCGCGCAGAGCGGGATGACACCGGCGCAGATCCGGGCCCGCCTGCGCGCCGAGGGCTATCCGGAGACGTTGCTCGATGGCTACCTCAGTGGCACCGCGCGAGGCGGCGAGTCGCCGCTGCTCGAGCCCCAGATGCTCGATGCGGTCCGGGCGCTCGGCATCGTGGATGACGCGGACGCGGATGCGCTGTACGAGGAGGCGGGATTCGAGCTGCCGGCCGCTCGACGCCGCGCCCGGCTCGCGCTGCCGCCGCCCGAGCCGGCCGCGGCACCCCGCGACTCCACCCTTTCCATGGAGAGCGCCCGCGTCTTCGGCCGCGAGCTCTTCGAGGACCCGTCGGCGCTGTTCCGGCCCAACCTCGACGGACCGGTCGACGCGGGCTACCGCGTGGGCCCGGGTGACGAGCTGGTGCTCATCCTCACCGGCGAGGTCGAGCGGGCACACACGCTCACGGTGACGCGCGAAGGCTTCGTGGTCATCCCGGACGTCGGGCAACTCGGCGTGGCGAACCTCACCCTCGGCGAGGTGGAGTCGCTCCTGTTCGAGCGCTTGCGCCGGGTGTACAGCGGCGTGCGTCGCGGCCCCGAGGCGCCGGTGCGCTTCAGCGTGAGCGTCTCGCGCCTGCGCTCGGTCCAGGTGTTCGTGACAGGCGACGTCGAGGCGCCGGGCGCCCAGCGGCTCTCGGCCGCCGCGACCGCGCTCACGGCGCTGTACGCGGCAGGCGGCCCCACGGAGCGCGGCTCCTTCCGGCGCATCCAGGTGCGCCGCGCCGGGACGACCGTCGCCGAGCTGGACCTCTACGACTACCTGCTCCGCGGCGACGCCTCGCGCGACGTGCGGCTGCAGCAGGGCGACATCCTCTTCGTGCCGGTGCACGGACCGCGCGTCCGCGTCGACGGTGCCGTCGTGCGGCCCGCCACCTACGAGGTGAAGCCTGGCGAGACATTGGGCGCGGTCCTCGAGGCCGCCGGCGGCCTGCAGCCGACGGCGGTGACGGGGCGCGTCGTGGTCGAGCGGATCCTGCCCCCGGCGCAGCGTGCGCCGGGCGGCGCGGACCGCGTCGTCATCGACGTGCCGCTGAGCGCCGGCGTGGCGCCGCCGTTCACCATGGAACCGGGCGACCTCGTGCGCGTCGCGCAGATCGACGCCCGCCAGCGCGGCCGCATCCGCGTGAGCGGCCACGTCTGGAACCCGGGCCTGCAGGGCCTGACGCCCGGCCTCACGCTCAGCGAAGCCATCCGCCGCGCGGGCGGCACCAAGCCGGACGCCTACCTGCCGCGCGTCCTGATCGCGCGACTGCTCCCCGACTCCACCCGTCGGCAGGTGCGGGCCGAGCTGCTCGACAGCACCGGCACCACGGGAGCGCCCGTCCTGCTCGAAGAGTCCGACCAGGTGACGGTCTTCTCGCGCACCGAGTTCCGCCCCGAGCGCTTCGTGGCGATCGGCGGCGCGGTGCGCAAGGGTGGGCGCTATCCGTTCCGCGACGGGATGACGCTGCGCGACCTCGTGCTCCTCGCGGGGGGAGTCGAGCAGGGGGCCTACCTCGTCGAGGCGGAGATCGCGCGCCTCCCCGCCGAGCGCACGCCGATGGTGACCGCCACCACGCTGCGGGTCCCGGTCGACTCGACCCTGCTCTTCGACCGCGGGACCGGCGGGAGCACCGCGGACGTGCCGCTCGTGCCGTTCGACAACGTGCTGATCCTGCGTGACCCCAGCTGGGTGGCGCCCGCGTCGGTGCTGCTCACCGGTGAGGTGCGCTTCCCGGGGCGGTACACGCTCCGCTCGCGCAACGAGCGCCTCACCGAGCTCGTCCAGCGCGCCGGTGGCCTCACCCCGCTCGCTGACCCTCGGGCGACCCACTTCTCGCGCCTGACGCTCGCGGCGGACGACCGGACCCCGCTCGACTCGCTGACCGCGCGCGCGGACTCCGTGCGCTTCGCGCGCCAGCCCAACCGCATCCGCGTCGGCGTCGACCTCGGCGCCGCGCTGCGCCGCCCGACCGGCGAGGACGACCTGCTCCTGCTCGATGGCGACTCGCTCCACGTCTCGGCGCACCAGCAGACGGTGGAGGTGCGCGGCGAGGTGAACTCGCCGACCGCGCTGACCCACGCCGGTCGCCGGCTCGGCTTCTACCTGTCCGCCGCCGGCGGCCCGACCGAGAGCGCCAACGACCGGCGCGCGTACGTGATCCAGCCGAACGGGAAGGTGGAGAGCCGCAATCGGGTGCTGTGGCTGTTCTACTTCGATCCCAAGCCGTTGCCGGGCGCGACGGTCGTCGTGCCGGCGAAGGACCCCAACCGGCCCGCTTCGAACCTCGTGGCGCAGGTCGGGCTCGCCGCCCAGATCCTAGCGTCGCTCGCGGCGATCATCGTGGTGGCGCGGTGACGGCCCACGCCGCGGCTGCACCGAGGCCGACGCGATGCGCACGCTGATCCAGCACCTCGACACCGGCCACTCGGCGCTCGCCGAGGCGCCGGTGCCGCGCCCGCTCGGTCCCTCGCTCCTCGTGGAGACGCGCGCCACCGTCGTGTCCGCCGGGACCGAGCGGATGCTCGTGGAGTTCGGGCGCGCCTCGCTGCTCGAGAAGGTGCGGCAGCAGCCCGACAAGGTCCGGCAGGTCCTCGACAAGGCGCGGGTGGACGGCATCGGCCCGACGCTCGAGGCGGTGCGCAGCAAGCTCGGCGCCCCGATCGCGCTCGGCTACTGCCACGCCGGCGTGGTCGTGGAGACCGGCACGCCCGGCGCGCCGTTCGCACCCGGCGAGCGCGTGGTCACCAACGGCAACCACGCCGAGTACGTCACGGTCCCGTACACGCTGGCGGCGCGGATCCCCGACGGCGTCGCGTTCGAGTCGGCCGCCTTCACGCCGCTGGCGGCGATCGGGCTGCAGGGCGTCCGCCTGGCCGCGCCGACCCTCGGCGAGACGGTGGTCGTCTATGGTCTCGGGCTGATCGGGCTGCTCACGGTGCAGGTGCTCCGCGCGGCGGGATGCGTCGTGCTCGGCATCGACCGCGACGCCGGACGCCTCGCGCTCGCGGAGCGGTTCGGGGCGCTGCCGGTGGACGGGAGCGGCACGGACGTCGCGGCCAAGGTCCTCGCGCTCACCGGCGGCATCGGCGCGGACGCCGTGCTGCTCACGCTGGCCTCCGACTCGGACGACCCGGTCCACCAGGCCGCGGTGATGTCGCGCAAGCGCGGCCGCATCGTGCTCGTGGGGGTGACCGGGCTCCAGCTCCGCCGCGACGACTTCTATCGGAAGGAGCTCACGTTCGCCGTCTCGTGCAGCTACGGCCCGGGCCGGTACGACCCGGCCTACGAGGAGCACGCGCAGGACTACCCGCTGCCGTTCGTCCGGTGGACGGAGCAGCGCAACTTCGAGGCGGTGCTGCGCCTCATGGCGGATGGGCGGCTCGACCCGGCGCCGCTCGTCACGCACCGGTTCGCGTTCGACGACGCGCCGCAGGCGTACGACCTGCTGGCCTCCTCCACGCCCTCGTTGGGCGTCGTGCTGAGCTACTCGGACCGCGGCGGACGGCCGATCGCCCCGGAGGCGCGGCTGCGGCCGGTGCGCGCCGCGCCGGCGCGCGCCGGCACGCCGTTCTCGGTCGGCGTGATCGGCGCCGGCAACTTCGGCACGCGCACGTTGATCCCGGCGATCGCCCGGGCCGGGGGGCGGCTCCGCGCGATCGCGAGCGGGCGCGGCACGAGCGCCGCGGTGACCGCGTCGCGCGCCGGCTTCGAGCTCGCCGCCACCGACATCGACGCCCTGCTCGCCGATCCGGAGCTCGACACGGTGGTGGTGCTCACGCGGCACGACTCGCACGCCGAGCTCGCGACGCGCGCGCTCGCGGCCGGCAAGCACGTGTTCGTGGAGAAGCCGCTCGCGCTCACGCGCGACGAGCTCGCGGCGGTGCGCACCGCCGCCGAGCGCGGGCCGGGCCTGCTCACGGTCGGCTTCAACCGGCGCTTCGCGCCGCTGGCGCGCACGCTCCGCGGGGACCTCGCGCGCCGCGGAGGGCCCGCGTCGCTCATCCTCACCGTGAACGCCGGGCGCATCCCGCGCGACCACTGGACCCAGGACGCCCGCATCGGCGGCGGCCGCATCGTCGGCGAGGCCTGCCACTTCCTCGACCTCGCGCGGTTCCTGGTCGGCGCGCCGATCGTGCACGCGGCCGCGCTCCCCGCCTGCGACGGCGTCGGCAACGCGATCGACGACATCGCGCACCTCACGCTGGGATTCGCCGAGGGCTCGACCGCGGTGGTCCACTACCTGGCGAACGGCCATTCGGGATTCCCGAAGGAACGGATCGAGGCCTTCGCCGATGGCCGCGTCTGGCGGCTCGACAACTGGCGACGCCTCGAGGCCTGGGGTGGGGGCGCGACGGCCGGCCACCTGCTCAGCGGCCAGGACAAGGGCCACACGGCGGAACTCCAGGCGCTCGCCGCCGCCGTGCGTACCGGGGGGACCCCGCCCATCCCGTACGACGAGCTGTTCGAGGTGTCGGACTGGGCGATCCGGCTCGCGGACCAGGCCCGGACGCGGCCCGGCGCGTGAAGCGCGCGCTGACGCCGCGTCCGATGCGCCGGAGTCTGAGGTGAGCCGCTCGCTCGACGACGCCGCCCGCGCACTGCGCACCATCCGGCATCTGCGTCTGCGGCAGGTGTCCCACCTGCTCTGGCGCCGCCTCCGCGGGCTGCCGGCACCGACCGCCCCCTCCGCCCGCTGGGCGCACGAGCGGGGGATGCGCGTCGCGACGGCGCTCGCCGCGCTCGGACCCGTGGGCGGCGCCGACGCCGCGGCCGCCACCGCGCGCGCGCTGCTCCGCGGCCGGCTCGAGATGCTCGGCCACGACCTGCCGTGGGACGGCGACTGGATGGCCGCCGGACCGTCGCCGCTCTGGCGCTACCACCTCCACTACCACGACCACCTCGCCGACCTCGCCTGGCTCGCCGCGAGCGAACGCGACGATCGCGCGACCGGGGCGCTCGCCTCCGCGCTCGCGGGCTGGTGGACGGCGTGGTCCGGCGGCGGAACGCCGGCGTGGGATCCCTACCCGACGAGCGTGCGGCTCGTGAACTGGGTGCGCATCCTCGGGTGGGCGGGTGGGCGCCTGCCGGCGGACGTCCGTGCGCGCCTCGAGCGCGGGATCGCGCAGCAGGTGCGGCACCTGGCGCGGACGCTCGAGTGGCACCTCGACGGCAATCACCTCCTCCGCAACGCCTGGGCGCTCGTCGTCGGGGCCCTCTGCCTCGACGACGCGGGGGCCGAGCGCCGGGCGCGCGCGCTCTTCGCGCGCCTCATGCGTGAACAGGTGCACGAGGACGGCTGGCACGAGGAGCACTCACCGATGTACCACGTGCGCGCGCTCCGCGACGCGCGCGAGGTGGCGGTGGCCGCGACGGCGGCCGGTGCGCCGCTCGACGACACGACCTGCGCGATCATCGACCGCATGGCCGCGGCGCTGCCGTGGATGCGGCGCGGTGACGGCGCCCTCTGGCTGCGCAACGACGCGGCCCAGGACCACGGCGTCGACCTCGCACCACTGCTGGCCGCGGCGCCGGCCGCGGCGGGCGTCCGCCACTTCGCCGACGCGGGGGCGGTGGTCGCGGTCGATCCGGCCAGCGGCGACCGCGTCCGGGTGGACCTCGGTGCACCCTCGCCGCCGCACCAGCCGGCACACGCGCACGCGGGCGCGCTCGGATTCGAGCTCGACCTCGCCGGCGTCCCGCTGGTCTGCGATCGCGGCTGTTCCGGCTACGACGGCGATCCGTGGCGCCCCTACCTGCGCGGGAGCGCGGCCCACAGCACCGTCGTCATCGCGGGCAGGGACCAGAGCGAACTCTGGGCGACCTTCCGCGTCGGCGGCCGGGCGGCGGTCGCGACGCACGCGGTGTCCGGCGATGCGCAGGCGCTGCGCGTGGAGGCCGAGTGCCGCCCGTACCACGCACCGTCGGTCGTGCACCGGCGCGCGCTGGGGCGCGCGGGCCGCGAGGTGCGGATCGACGACACGGTGCACGGGGCCGGGCGCCGGACCGTGGAGGCATTCGTGCACTTCGCGCCGTCGTGGGACGCCGCGAGCGCCGGCGCCGGCCGCGTCGTCCTCACGCATCGGGCCCTCTCGGCCTCGCTCGTCGTGGAGGGCGCCGTGGAGGCCACCCTGCACCGCGGCGAGCGCGCGCCCGTCATCGGATGGCACGCGGAGCGGTTCGGCGGCGTCACGCCCGCGTGGAGCCTCCGGCTGCGCGCGACCGGCGGCGACGCGGCGTGGAGCATCCGCATCCGCCCGGACTGAACATGCACATCGCGATCCTCAACCAGGACTTCCCGCCGGAGACCGGCGCCGGGCCGGCGCGCATCACCGAGCTTGCGCGCGAGTGGATCGCGCGCGGCCATCAGGTCTCGGTCGTCACCGGCTTCCCGAACCGCAAGCTCCCCGGTCAGCGCGACGGGACCGTGCCGCCGCCGTATCGCGGCCGCCTGTGCATGACCGAGGACTGGGACGGGATCCGCGTGCACCGCTCCTGGCTCTTCGCCTCGCCGCGGCGCGAGTTCGCGTTCACGCTCGTCAACTACCTGACCTTCGCGGCGACCTCGCTGGTGAACGCCCTCGCGGGGCTCCCCCGCCCCGACGTCCTGATCGCCAGCGGCCCGCCGTACTTCCAGCAGTTCTCGGGCGCGCTGGCGGCGCTGGCGCGCGGCATCCCGCTCGTCATCGAGGTGCGAGACCTCTGGCCCGACTACGTCGCGGAGATGGGGATCCTCCGGCGCCCATGGGCGCTCCGGACCATGTTCGCGACCGAGCGCTGGCTCTTCGACCGGGCCGACGCGATCACGGTGGTGACCGAATCGTTCCGGCGCCGGGTCATCGCCAAGGGCGTCCCGCCGGACCGCGTGAGCGTGATGCCGAACGGGGTGGATACCGCGCGGTACTACGCGTCGGACGAGCCGTTCCCGCTCGTCGGCGTCGCGGGCGCCGAGGCGGGCCCGCTCGTCGGCTACCTCGGCACCTTCGGTGCCGGCCAGGGGCTGGCCGCCGTCGTCGAAGCCGCCCGGCTCCTGCACGCCGACGGCGTCCGGGTGCGGCTCGTCCTCGTCGGCGACGGCGCGGACCGGGCGGCGATCGAGGCCGACCTCGCGCGGCGACCGATCCCCGGCGTCACGGTGCACGCACCGGTCACCCGCGACGCGACGCGCGCCCTCTACAACGCGTGCGACGTGGTGCTCGTGCCGCACGCGGCGCTCCCGGTCCTCGCCGACACGGTGCCCTCGAAGATCTTCGAGGTCATGGCCAGCGCGCGACCGCTCGTCGCTGCGCTCCGCGGCGAGGGCGCCGCCATCGTCGAGTCGTCGGGTGGCGGCGTGCTCGCCGCGCCCGGCGACGCGCGGTCGATCGCCGATGCGATCCGGCGCGTGCTCGCGCTCGCGCCCGCCGAACGCGCGGCGATGGGGGCCGCCGGCCGCGACTTCGTGCGGCGCGCCTACGACCGCCGCGCGATCGCCGCGCGCTACCTCGAACTGCTCGAGCGCGTCGCGCGCTGACCGGCGGCCCCGGCCGCCGCGCCGCTCAGCCGCGCGCGAACGGCTCGGCGCGCCGCTCCGCCAGCCACCCGAGCAGCAGGAGCGCCGCCAGCAGCACCGGCAGCACCAGGGCGTCGTCGTGCCGGAGCCGGACGGCGACCGCCGAGCAGCCGAGCGCGGCGCCCGCGTACGCGAGCGTCACGCGCCCGTGCCCGAGGCCCGCGCGCACCAGGCGCTGGTACAGGTGCGACCGGTGCGCCTCGGAGAGCCGTTCTCCGCGCCGCCAGCGGCGCAGCAGCGTGACGGTGGCGTCCAGGAAGATCGGCGCGAGGGGCGCGAACGCCGCCACCATGCCGGTCCGGGCCTCGCGGAGGACGAGCGCACCGCCCGCGACGGCCAGGACGCCCAGCGCCCCCGAGCCCACATCGCCGAGGAAGATGCGCGCCGGCGGACGGTTCCAGAGGAGGAAGCCCGCGCTCGCCCCGGCGAGCGCGAGGCCTAACGTCGCGGCGGGCCCGCCGGGAGCGCCGAGCAGGGCGAAGTGCCCGCCGAGCACGACCACCTGCGCGCCGATCATGCCGTCGATGCCGTCGACGAAGTTCACCACGTTCACCGCGGAGACCGTCCAGAACACGCACCAGGCCGCGAACACCAGGCGCAGCGCGCTCCCGGCCTCCTCGCCCGCGATCGCGCGGAGGGTCGCGTCGGCGAGCGGCAGCAGCAGGAGCCCCGCGGCGACGTGCACCGCGAGCCGCAGGCGCACGGGCGCGCCGCCGTGGTCGTCCACCCATCCGACCGCGGCGACGATCCCCGTGGCCAGCACGATCGCCCACCCCGCGGCGTCGCGGGGGGGGCCGGCCAGCAGGAGGAGCGCGAGGGCGACGCCGATGAGCAGTCCGAGGCCCCCGCCCCGCGGCGTCGGGACATCGTGAGATGACCGCGCGTTGGGGCGGTCGAGCAGGCCGCGCCGGACCGCGTCCCAGCGCACGACACCCACCGCGAGCGCGCTCAGCCCGGCCGCCACCAGCGGCATCGCGAGGTCACCCATCCGCGCCTCCCGGCGCGTCCCGTGCGGTGCGCCACCACGCCGCGACGCGCGCGAGCCCCTCATCGAGCGTGAGCGGCGCGCGCCACTCGAGCGCGGCCCGGATCCCCGACGCATCCACCTCGAACGACTCGAGCAGCCGCGCCGCCTCGCCGCCTCGTCCCACGGCCGTGAACGCCGCCCGCAGCAGGCCGCGTGGCAGCGGCCAGAGCCGCACCGGACGGCCCAGCGCCGCACCGAGTCGCCCGAGCAGCTCGGAGGTGGAGGGCGACTCGGCATCGCCGACCACGAACGCGCGGCCGACGGCGGCGGGGTGCGTCAGCGCGACGAGGATCGCGTCGGCGAGGTTGTCGACGGCCACGAGGCTGCGGCGATTGTCCAGACCGCCGAGCGGGAGCGGCAAGCGTGCGCCGAGCGCGGCGAGTTGGAGGAGGCGCCGGAAGTTCCCGCCGACGCCGGGGCCGTAGACGAGCGGCGGCCGGAGGATCGTCCAGCCGAGCCGCGCAGGGTCCGTGGCGCCGAGGAGCCGTTCCGCGTCGGCCTTGGTGCCGGCGTACGCGCCCTGGGGGCGGAGCGGATCGGCATCGCGATACGGCGCCCCGCCGCCCTCGCCGTGCACCTTGGCGGTGGAGAGGTGCACCAACCGGCGCACGCCGGCCGCGAGCGCCGCGTCGCGGACCGCCCGCGTCCCCTCCACGTTCACCGCCGCGAAGCGCGCCGCGCCCTCCGCTCCCTCCCGCCGCATGACGTGCACGCGCGCGGCGAGGTGAACGACGGCGTCGCATCCGTCGAGCGCGCGGCGGAGCGCGTCCGCGTCGTCGAGCCCGGTGATCGTGACGGTGTGCGCGGCGCCGGCGACCGGCCCGGCGCGCCGCGTGAGTGCGACCGTCTCGTGCCCCGCGGTCGCGGCCGCCTGCAGCAGCGCGCGCCCCACGAAGCCGGCGGCGCCGGTCACCGCGACCCTCATCGCCGGCGGTAGGTGAGCATGATGCCGGTACGATACGGCACCAGCTCGCCGCTCACGTTCCAGTGCCTGGCGCCGTCGTACCGCACGCCGGTCGAGGCCTCATAGCCCTTGTAGAGCGACTGCATCGTGCCGCCGCCCACGTAGGCGTCCAGCACCCAGCGCGGCCCGATCCGCCGCTGCACGCCGGCGCTCACGCCGGCGTGGATCCCCGCCCCTTCCTGGTAGCGGTCGGTCCCGCCGTGGTCCCACTTGCGGACGCGGAACGCGTGGATGCCCGCATCGAACGCGAGGTACGGGCCGTCGCCCGGCGCGCGGCGGTGGCGGCGCCACTCGCGGGTGAGCAGCGCGAACTGCAGCGGTGTGTCGCCCACCGAACGCCAGGCCGAGCCGACCAGGTCCGTGACCGTCGAGCGGCGCGGTCCGGTGATGCGTTCGATCCCGACGCCGCCGATCCCGAGCGGTGTGAACGGGCTCACGGTGACGCTCACCTGCGCGCCGAGCGCGCGCCCCGCAGCGGACGCGGCAGTCGCGCCCGCGAGCAGCACGACCGCGAAGACGAGTCGGCCTCCGCCGACGCCGCTCATGCGAGCACCCGTTCGAGCGCCGCGACGATCCGCTCGGCGGCGCGCCCGTCCCAGAGCTCGGGGATGGCGCCGCGCTTCCACTCACCGCGCTTCACGCGCGCGAGCGGCTCCGCGAGCGCCGCCGGATCGGTGCCGATCAGCTCGTTGGTGCCCACCGAGACCGTCTCGGGCCGCTCGGTGCTGTCGCGCAGGGTGAGGCACGGGACGCCGAGCACGGTGGCCTCCTCGGTGACGCCCCCCGAGTCGGTGACCACGGCACGCGCGTGCGCGACGAGGTGGTTGAACTCGTGGTAGGCGAGCGGTTCGACCGGGTGCAGCCCCGCGAACGCGGGGCCCATGGCGCGCACCCGCGCGGCCACGCGCGGATGCACCGGGTACACGACGGGCAGCGGCGCGGCGCCGTCGGCCACCGCCTGCAGCATCGCGCGGAGACGCCGGTCGTCGTCGACGTTGGCCGGCCGGTGGAGCGTGAGCACGAGGTAGCCGCCCGCCGCGAGCCCCAGGGCGTCCCAGCACGGCGCGGGCCGCAGCCGCGCGCGCTCGTGCAGGAGGGTGTCGATCATGGTGTTGCCCACGAAGTGGATCCGCTCCTCGGCCACGCCGGTCCGCCGCAGCTCCGCGCCCGCGCTGCGCGACGTGGTGAAGAACCAGTCGGTGAGCGCGTCGGTGACGACGCGGTTGACCTCCTCGGGCATCGTCCAGTCGCCGGAGCGGATCCCCGCCTCCACGTGCGCGACCGGGACGCCGAGCTTCCGCGCCACGATCGTGCAGGCCATGGTCGACGTGACGTCGCCCACCACGACGCAGGCGTCGGCCCGGTCGTCGAGCAGGAGGCGCTCGTAGCGCACCATGATCGCGGCCGTCTGCTCCGCCTGCGTGCCGGAGCCGACCTCGAGGTTCACGTCCGGCGCCGGGATCCCCAGCGACTCGAAGAAGGCGGCCGACATCGCGTGGTCGTAGTGCTGGCCCGTGTGGACGAGCCGGAACCGGAGCGGGCCGCCCCGCGCCTCGGCGGCCCGCAGCGCGCGGATGAGCGGCGCGACCTTCATGAAGTTCGGCCGGGCCCCGGCGATGAGGTCGATCCGCCGCACGCGGGCGCTCACGGCGTCCCCGCCGCGTCGCGGCCGCAGAGGCGCGCCTTCTCCGCGCGCGCCGGGTAGCTGATGAGCACCGC
Organism: uncultured Gemmatimonas sp.; assembly: GCA_964586095.1. Classification (GTDB taxonomy): domain Bacteria; phylum Gemmatimonadota; class Gemmatimonadetes; order Gemmatimonadales; family Gemmatimonadaceae; genus Pseudogemmatithrix. The sequence goes on from CAZPJF010000016.1 coordinate 11,474, forward strand.
CTTGTACACGCCCTTGAACACGAAGAGGCTCCCCGCGGCGGCGCCGATGATCCCGTGCCGCGCCACGAGTGCGGCGATGTCGGCGGTGCTCTTCGCGCCGCCGAGGACCGTCAGCGGGACCGTCACCGCCGCGCGCACGCGGTCCACCAGCTCGAGGTCGTACCCTTCCATCGTCCCGTCGCGGTCGATGCTGTTGAGCAGGATCTCGCCCGCGCCCAGGCCCTCGAGCTCCGCGGCGAAGGCCGCCGGTTCGCGTCCCGAGGGCTGCGTGCCGTTGAGGGTGCACACCTCGTACGTCCCGGTTCGCGCGCGCCGCACGTCGAGCACCGCGACCACGCTCTGGCCGCCGATCGTCTCGGCGAGGCGCGTGGCGAGCGTCGGGTCCTCGACGAGGGCCCGGCTCACGGCCACCTTCTCCACGCCGAGCTGGAGGATGCGCTGCGCCTGCTCCACGGTGCGCACGCCCCCGCCGTAGCAGAGCGGCATCCGGCACTCCGCGGCGAGGTTCGCGATCATCGCGTAGTCCGGCTCGCGCCGCTGCGCCGTGGCGTCGATGTCGAGGACGACCAGCTCGTCGACCTCCTTCTCGTTGAAGATGCGGACGGCGTTGATCGGGTCCCCGACGTACTTCCCGGGCCCGAACCGCACCGTCTTGTGCAGCCCCTTGTCGCGGACGAGCAGGCAGGGGATGATGCGCGCGCGAAGCATGGTCAGAGCCCCGCGAAGTTCTGGAGGAGCCGGATCCCGTCCTGGTGGCTCTTCTCCGGGTGGAACTGCACGCCGTGGATGTTGTCGCGCTGCACGGCGCAGGCGAACCGCCCGCCGTAGTCGGCCTCGGCGAGCACGTCCCCGGGCCGCGCGGGCTCGAAGTAGTACGAGTGCAGGAAGTAGAAGCTCGCGGTCGGGTCCAGCCCCGCGAACAGCGGATGCCCGCGCACGACCTCCGCGTCGTTCCAGCCCATGTGCGGGAGGTGCGTCCGCTGCGTGAAGCGGGCGTGGTCGAACCGGCGCACCTCGCCCGCGATCCAGCCGAGCCCCGGGAGCCGGCCCTCCTCGCTCCGCTCGGCGAGCAGCTGCATCCCCACGCAGATGCCGAGGAACGGCACGCGGTCCCCGAGCACGCGCGCCGCCAGCGCGTCGCGCAGCCCCGAGCCCTGAAGGTGCGTCATCGTCTGGTCGAACGCCCCGACCCCGGGGAGGACGATATGCGTGGCACCGGCGAGGTCCTCGGGCCGCCGCGCGATCGCGTGCGGGAGGCCGAGCCGACCGTAGATGTTCGCGATCGCGCGGATGTTCCCCGAGCCGTAGTCGAGCAGCGCGATCATCGCTTCCCGCCCTTCTCGAGCCCGAGGAGCTTCATCACCCGCGCGCCGACGGCGAAGGTGTACTGCTGGTTCCGGTAGTCCCGGTACGTGCGCTTGGGCATGCGGAGGTAGCCCTCGAGCTCCGTGGTGCCGATGCCGAGCTTGGTGGCGACGTACTCGAAGTCGGCGGCGAGCGTCGCGGGGTCGTGGGCCGGGGTGCGCAGGCGCTCGAGCGCCTCGTCGCGCCGCATCTGCCCGGTGAGGATGAGGCTCGAGTACTGCACCTTGCGCGTGTCGTAGCCGAAGCGCGTGGGGAGCCAGTATCCCTCGTAGAAGCGGGTGAAGCGCGACTCGAAGTGCTTCTGCGGGTACCGCTGCCACCCGTAGCGCGCCACCAGCAGGTCCATCGCCTGCTCCTTGTGGTACGGCACGTGGTTCAGCGGCCGCACCACCTGGATCCGGCGCACGTAGCGCAGCCAGACCTTGTGCCGCAGGATGTTGCTGAGCGGGAAGCGGCGGAGCGGCCGGGTCCCGAAGCGGGCGTGGATGTCGCGGATCTGGCGGGTGTCGGTCGCGAAGTACATCCACTCCACCGGGTTGCGCACGCACTCGGTGGAGAGGTTCGCGCCGGTGAGGATCGTCCGGATGCCGTGCTGCTCGGCGAACTTGTACATCGTCGCGAAGAAGGCGTGGTCCTGCGGCACGTCGAGGTGCGGGACGCCCGCCTTGAAGAACGCGAGCTGCAGGTCGCGCATCTCCTCCCAGTCGATCACCTCGGTGAAGAGGTCGAGGCCCAGCCCGTCGACCAGCTTCTCGATGTTGTTCACCGCCTCCTGCGAGTTCCAGCCCGCGTCCACGTGGAAGACGAGCGGCCGCAGCCCGAGCTCCTCCTTGGCGATGTAGGTGAGGTACGAGCTGTCGATCCCGCCGCTCATCCCCATGATGCAGTCGAAGTCGCGGCCCTTCCCCTCCGCCTTGATCCGCTCGACGACGCGCTCGAGCGCGGCGCGGCCGGCGGGGCCGGTGTCCCACGACGGGAGCGTGTCCTCGCGGAACGTGCGGCAGTGGTCGCACACGCCGGCGGCGTCGAACGTGATCGCCGCGTCGGTCGTGTCCATCACGCAGCTCGTGCAGACCTGGAACGGTCGGGTCATGGGCGGGTCAGAAGCAGTCGGTGTCGGCCAGCATGGGCGCCGCGGCGTCGCGCGCCGCGAGGAGCGGCGGTCCCGCGAGCGGCCAGGCGATCGCGACCGCCGGGTCGTCCCAGCGGAACGCCCGGTCGTGCTCGGGGAACCAGTACTCCGTGGTCTTGTAGGCCACGTCGTTCACCTCGCCGAGCGCGAGGAAGCCGTGCCCGAAGCCCTCGGGCACCCACAGCTGCCGGCGGTTCTCCTCCGTGAGCTCCGCGCCCACCCACCGGCCGAAGGTCGGCGACGCACGGCGGAGGTCCACCGCGACGTCGAAGATCGCCCCCCGCAGCACCCGGACGAGCTTGCCCTGCGGGCGCACCACCTGGTAGTGCATCCCGCGCAGCACCCCGCGCACGCTCCGGCTCTGGTTGTCCTGCACGAAGCGGGGGTCGCACCCCGCGGCCTGCGCGAAGTCCCGCGCGTTGTACGTCTCGCTGAAGTGGCCGCGCGCGTCGCCGTGCAGGCTCGGCTCGAGCAGGAGCACGCCAGGGAGCGCGGTGGTCGTCACCGTGAGCGCCACGGTCACCCCACCAGCCGCAGGAGGTACTGGCCGTACGCGTTCTTCGCCAGCGGGCGCGCGAGCGCCTCCAGCCGCGCGGCGTCGATCCACCGCTGGTGGAACGCCACCTCCTCCGGGCACGCGACCATCAGGCCCTGCCGCTTCTGGAGCGTGGCGATGAAGTGCGCCGCCTCGAGCAGCGAGTCGTGCGTCCCGGTGTCGAGCCACGCGAACCCGCGCCCGAGCGTCTCCACCTGCAGCGTCCCCTGCTCCAGGTAGCGCCGGTTCACGTCGGTGATCTCGAGCTCCCCGCGCGCCGAGGGCCGGATCGACGCGGCGATGTCGCACACCTGGGCGTCGTAGAAGTAGAGCCCGGTCACCGCGTAGTTCGAGCGCGGCGCCGACGGCTTCTCCTCGATGCTCACCGCCCGCCCGCCGGCGTCGAACTCCACCACGCCGTACCGCTCCGGGTCCTGCACGTGGTACGCGAACACCGTCGCGCCCGCCGGCTGCGCGGTGGCGCGCCGCAGCTGCTTCACCAGGTCGTGGCCGTAGAAGATGTTGTCGCCGAGGACCAGCGCGCTCGGCCGCCCGGCGACGAAGTCGCGCCCGATCAGGAACGCCTGCGCCAGCCCGTCCGGGCTCGGCTGCACCGCGTACGAGAGCGACATCCCCCACTGGCTGCCGTCGCCCAGCAGCTCGCGGAAGCGCGGCGTGTCCTGCGGCGTCGAGATCAGCAGCACGTCGCGGATCCCGGCGAGCATCAGCGTGGTGAGCGGATAGTAGACCATCGGCTTGTCGTAGACGGGCATCAGCTGCTTGCTGACCGCCTGCGTCACGGGATAGAGCCGGGTGCCGGAGCCTCCGGCGAGGATGAGGCCGCAGCGGGCGGGCGGGGTCATGCGAGGGGCACCGGACAGAGGTGATCGACGATCGCGTCGACGTCGACGCGCCAGTCGGGGAGGACCAGGCCGAACCGCGCGGCGAGCCGCCCGGTGTCGAGGCGGGAGTTGGCGGGCCGGACGGCCGCCGTGGGATACCCCGACGACGGGATCGGCGCCACCGCCTCCGGGCGGCACCGGAGCGCGGCGCCCCGCGCCCACGCGCGCGCGATCACGTGCCGTGCCAGCCCGTACCACGAGGTCTCCCCCGCGGCCGCGCAGTGGACGACGCCCCAGCGCGGGTCATCGGCCGCCGCGCCGCGCAGCCGGTCGAGCAGCGTCGCGGTCACGTCGGCGAGGCGGGCCGCCGCGGTGGGCGCCCCGACCTGGTCGTCCACCACGCGCAGCGCGTCCCGTTCGGACGCCAGCCGCAGCATGGTGCGCACGAAGTTCGTGCCCGTGGGGCTGACCACCCAGCTCGTCCGGAGGATCAGGTGACGCGGGTTCGCGGCCGCGAGGGCCCGCTCCCCGGCGAGCTTCGTGCGCCCGTAGGTCGAGAGCGGGCCGGTCGGGTCCTCCTCGCGCCACGGGCGCGTGCCCGTGCCGTCGAACACGTAGTCGGTGGAGTAGTGCACGACGCACGCCCCCACCTCGGCCGCGGCCTCGCCGATCACGCCGGGGGCCACCGCGTTCGCCGCGTGCGCGAGCGCCGGTTCGCTCTCGGCGCGGTCCACGGCCGTGTGCGCGGCGGCGATCACGACCGCCGCGGGCCGCACGCGCGCCACCGCGCGCCGCAGCGCGTCGGGGTCGCCGAGGTCGGCCTCCGCCCGGCCGAGCGCGGTCACCGGCCCGGCCGCCGCGCCGGTGGCCGCGAGCGCGGACACGAGCGCCTGCCCCACCTGCCCCGTGGTCCCCAGCACCAGCACGCCGCGCACGGCCTCAGCCGCCATACTGCGTGCTCAGCCACTGGCGGTAGCTGCCGCTCGTGACGCCGGCCACCCAGTCCGGATGGTCGAGATACCACTGGATGGTCTTGCGGATGCCGCTCGCGAACGTCTCCTGCGGCCGCCAGCCGAGCTCGCGCTCGATGCGCCGCGCGTCGATCGCGTAGCGGCGGTCGTGCCCCGGGCGGTCCTTCACGTGCGTGATCAGCGCCGCGTACGACGCGCCGCCGGCCCGCGGCCGCAGCTCGTCGAGGATCGCGCAGATGGTCCGCACCACCGCGATGTTGGGCTGCTCGTTCCAGCCGCCCACGTTGTACACCTCGCCCGGCGCCCCCGCCTCGAGCACCCGCATGATCGCGCGGCAGTGATCCTCCACGTAGAGCCAGTCGCGCACCTGCAGCCCGTCCCCGTAGATCGGCAGCGGCCGCTCGGCGAGCGCGTTGTGGATCACCAGCGGGATGAGCTTCTCGGGGAAGTGGAACGGCCCGTAGTTGTTGCTGCAGTTGGTCGTCAGCACCGGGAGGCCGTACGTGTGGTGCCACGCGCGCACGAGGTGGTCCGACGCGGCCTTCGACGCCGAGTAGGGCGAGTTTGGCTCGTAGCGGCGGGTCTCCGCGAACGGCGGGTCGTCCGGCGCGAGGGAGCCGTACACCTCGTCGGTCGAGACGTGCAGGAAGCGGAACGTGGCGCGGGCCGCGGGGTCGAGCGCGGTCCAGTGCCCCCGCACCGACTCGAGGAGGGTGAACGTGCCAAGGACGTTCGTCTGGATGAAGTCCGCCGGCCCGTGGATCGAGCGGTCCACGTGCGACTCCGCGGCGAAGTTCACCACGGCGCGGGGGCGGTGCCGGGCGAGCAGCGCGTCCACGAGCGCGGCGTCGCCGATGTCGCCGCGCACGAAGGTGAGCCGCGCATCCCCCGCCAGCGTCGCGAGGTTCGCGAGGTTCCCCGCGTAGGTGAGCTTGTCGAGGACCACCACCGGCTCGTCGTGCGCCGCGAGCCACGCGTGCACGAAGTTGCTGCCGATGAAGCCCGCCCCGCCCGTCACGATGATCATGCCGGCTCCCGCCGCACGGCGGCGATGCGCGCGCGCCGCTCCGCGTCGGAGCGGCGGCTGAAGTCCTTGTAGACGCGATGCGCGTCGCGCGCGATCGCCCAATGCCGGCGCGACGGCAGGCGGCCCATGGTCGCATGCCCCACGTGCCGCACCATCACGCGCGGATCGTAGTACGTGAGTTGCCCGATGGTGCGCAGCTGCTCGTACAGGAAGTACTCCTCCTGCATGAGGAAGGTCGGGGCGTAGAGGGCCGTGAAGTGGCGGAAGAACGCCGGGCCCAGCAGGTAGCAGGCGCCGTACCCCTGCTCGACCGGCCCCGCGGTGCGCCAGAGCGTGCTGCCCGCGGCGTTCTCCTCGCGCACCGTGAGGCGGCGCGTCGCGCGCGCCGCCAGGCGCACCAGCGCGCCCGCCCAGTAGTGCGCGTAGTGCACGTCCCACACGAGCCGCCGCAGGCGCGACACCGGGTGCAGCACATGCGGGTTCTGGTGCTGGCCGTCCGGGGCCACGAGGTCGGGCGCCACGACCGCCCATTCCTCGAGCAGCGTCCGCAGCCCGAGCACCGTCGGCACGAACGCCTCCGGGAAGACGAGGTCGTTGTTCCCCACCACGAGCAGCTCCGCCTCCGGGAAGCGCGCGCGCATGCGGGCGATCCCGAGGTTGAGCCCGGGGAAGTACCCCACGTTCCGGTCGTGCAGCACCAGGTCGACGTGCGGGAACTCCGCCGCGAGCGCGCGCAGCGCCGCACGCTCCGGCTCGGCCGAGGCGTTGTCGACGACCACCACGCGCACCGCCTCGGGCCGCGCCCCGGCGTGCAGCGACGCCACCGCCGCGCGCGTGAAGTGCGTGTTGCCGTAGTTGGTGCAGACGTAGCCGACGGCCGTCATGCGAGCCCCGCCGGGACCGGCCCGGTTCGCCCCGCGACGGCGTCGCACAGGCCGCGCCAGATCGCGCGGTAGCTGGCCGCCGGCCGGGCGTCGTAGCCGGCCACGAGCAGCGCCAGCACCACCTGCAGCAGCCCGAGCTTGAGGACGAACCCCGGGAAGCGCCGCAGGTGCCGCCGCGCGAGGAGGCCGTAGTTGCGGTACATGTAGTAGCGCCGCGCGGGCGCGTGCCGTGCGTAGAAGGGACGGAGGCGCGCCGGGATCGCGACCGCCTCACCGAGCTGGTGCCGCATCGCCGCCCCCGCCACGCGCCAGGTGGCGAGGCCCGCCGCGCGCAGCCGGAGGCAGAAGTCGAAGTCGATGCAGTCGATGAAGAACCCCTCGTCGTAGCCGCCCACGACGTCGAACACATCCGCCCGCACGAGGTGTCCGGACGTGATGGCGTACGGGACCGGGCGGTCGGCGCCGCCGGCGGACCGCGCCGCGCTCTCACCCACGATCTCCGGGGAGAACGACCGCGCCTCGGGGTGGCGGGCGGCGGCGGCGCCGAAGGCCGCGACGAGCCCGGGTGCGACCTCGCTGTCCTGGTCCATGGTGAGCACCCAGGCGGCGCCGCCGGCGCGCGCCGCGCGGACGCCGGCATTGAGTGCGACGCCGAGCCCGCGGTTGGCGCCAAGCGCGAGCACCGTCACCGCCGGGAGCGCGGCCGCCGCGGAGAGGGCCTCCGGCGGCGAGCCGTTGTCCACCACGTAGAGGCGACCGGCCTCGGCCGCGAGGGCGCGCAGCCGCGAGGCCAGTCCCGCGTCGGGCTGGTAGGTCACCACGACGGCCGCGACGGCATCCCGGGCGATCATGCGCGGTCCGTCGCGAACGGGCTCGCCGCGAGCGCGGCGCGCTCCGACGCCGTGTCCAGCGGCGGCGGCGCATCGGGACCGGGCCGCACCGCGGCCACGAGCGCATGGTAGGGGAGGAACGCCTCTGCGAGCACGGGCACGAAGCCCGCCTCGCGCACCATCGCGAGCGCCAGCCGCAGGTCGAACACGTGGTGATGCACGCTGCGCAGTCGGCCGTTGTCGAGCACGCGGGCGCGGAACGCCGCCGCGTCGGTGACGCCCGGATCGCGCGCGAGGTCGTGCAGCGCGAGCACCTCCTCGAGGTGCGTCGCGTCGTCCTCCCCCGTGCCGCGCGCCAGGTCCTCGCGCAGGTGCGCGAGCGTGGTCACCGGCCGACGATGGTCGAACGTGCCGTCCCGGTGCGGCAGCAGCAGCACGAGCGTCCCGCCCGGCCGCAGCACGCGCCGCCACTCCGCGAGCGCGCGGAGCGGATTCGCCGTGTGCTCCAGCATGTGCGACGACAGGACGAAGTCGTAGGACGCGTCCTCGATCCCGCGGAGGTCGCCGCCCTCCGCGATCAGCTGGCGCCCCGCCTCGCGCCCGGCGCGGAAGCCGGACTCCCCCGCCTCGATGGTGCCTTCCCAGAGCGTGCGGTCGGCGAAGTTGCAGTTGTCCACGCGGGCCGCATCCCGGTAGAGCGAGAGCAGGCCGCCGGGGGCGAAGATCGGGCTTGGCCCGCCGACCTCGAGTCCGGTCCGGCCACGCACGCGCGCGCGCAGGGCCGTCCGCGACCGGGCGTGGGGCATCCGCACGCGGCGCAGGAGCGCCCGCAGCAGGCCGAGCGGGCCGCCCGCGGCCAGCACGTTCCGCACGCGCCGCAGGATCATGCGGT
>CAZPJF010000017.1:0-4879 GCA_964586095.1 uncultured Gemmatimonas sp.
AGGGGGGCGGGAGCGGGGGGCGAGCGGCTACCTTCCTTCCATATGAAGAGCGACCATCGGCTCGCGGGAGCCCGTTGATGGCGACCCGCCGGGGAGGGAAGGGACGGGCGAAGCCCACCGCGGGCGCCGCGGCCGCACCCAAGAAGAAGCGCCGACGGCGCGGCGGGGGCGGCGGGGGCGGTGGTGCGCGGCAGCAGCCGCAGCTCACCTCCGTGCCCACCGGCCGCGCCGCCTACGTGGAGACCCGTCGCTGGCTCCTCGACCGCTTCGGGCCCGTCTGCGCCTACTGCGAGCGCCTCGTGCCGGAACGGACGATCACGCTCGACCACGTGACGCCGCGCCGCGGGCAGACCGCGTACGACCGGCGCGACAACCTCGTCCTCTGCTGCAAGGCCTGCAACGCCGCCAAGGCGGACACGCCCATCCTCGCGTTCCTGCTCGGCAATCGCGCACGCGTCATCGCGCTGTTCAAGTACGGCCAGCACCTGAGCCACCAGCTCGTGGAGATGGTGAAGGACCTGCTGCCGCCGGACGAGTGGCCGGCGATCCCGCAGCCGCGCAGCCACGGCAAGGGGCCGCGCCGCAAGAGCGCGCGCGAGCTCTTCGGGCCGGACCCGGGCGGCCCCTCCCCCTACCTCGACGTCTGAGCGCGATGCCGATCCGCCACATCCAGACCCAGGCCGCGCCGGCGGCGGCCGGCCACTACTCGCAGGCGACGGTCCACGCCGGCCTCATCCACGTCGCGGGGCAGTTGCCCTACGACCCCGTCACGCGCGAGCTCGTGCCCGGCGGCATCGAGGCGCAGGCCGAGCGCGCGCTGCGCAACGTGGAGGCGATCCTCGCGGCCGCGGGCAGCGACTGGGCCCACGTCCTCAAGGTCAACGTCTTCGTCACCGACATCGCGCTCTGGGGCGCGGTGAACACAGTCTATGCGCGCGTGCTCGGCGACGCGCGCCCGGCGCGCGCGGTGATCCCGGCCCGGGAGCTCAAGCCGGGCTGCCTCCTCGAGGTCGACTGCGTCGCGGTCGTCCGCGAGGCGTGACGATGCCGCGCCGCGCGCAGTGGGCGCCGCGTCGATGAGCGAGCTCGCCGCCCTCCCGACGCCGAGTCTCGTCGTCGACGGACCGCGTGTCGCGCGCAACGTCACGCGCATGGGGACCCGCATCGCCGGGCTGGGCGCGCGCCTCCGGCCGCACGTGAAGACGCACAAGGCGATCGAGGTCGCCCGGCTGCAGGCCGCGGCCGGCATGCAGGGGATCACGGTCTCGACGCTGGCCGAGGCGCGCGTGTTCGCGCGGCATGGGTTCGACGACATCACCTACGCGGTGCCGGTCGAGCCGGGGAAGTTCGCGGCCGTCGCGGCGATGGTCGCGGCCGGCACCCGGCTCGGCGTGATCACCGATGACCCCGACGTGCCGCGCCCGCTCGCCGAGGCCGCGCGGGACGCCGGGGTCACCCTCGACGCCTGGATCAAGGTCGACTGCGGCTACCACCGGTGCGGCGTCGACCCGGTGGGTCCGGCGCTGCCCGAGCTCGCGCAGCGCATCGGGGAGCGCGCCTCGCTGCGCTTCGCGGGCCTGCTCGCGCATGCGGGGCACTCGTACCGGGCGCGCGGTGCGGCCCAGGTGCTCGAGGTGGCGCGCAGCGAGCGCGACGTGATGGTCGCCGCCGCCGCCCGCCTCGCGGCCGCCGGGATCCCCGTGCCGGCGGTGAGCATCGGTTCGACGCCCACGGCGACGCACGTCGACCACCTGCACGGCATCCACGAGGTGCGGACCGGCAACTACTGCTTCCTCGACCTCATGCAGGTCGCGATCGGCAGCTGCACCATCGACGACTGTGCGCTCTCGGTGATGGCGGCGGTGGTGCATCGCGACCGCGCGGCGGGGAAGGTGGTCCTCGATGCGGGCGCGATCGCGCTCAGCAAGGACACCGGGATCGCGGACCCGGACGGCGTGACGCACTTCGGCCATGTCCTGTCGCTCGACGGGGAGGCGCTCGGCCTCCGCGTGACGGGCCTCTCGCAGGAGCATGGGGTGGTCCCGGTCCAGGCGCCGGCGCTGCTCGACCGCCTCGCGGTGGGTACGCGCGTGCGAGTCCTCGCGAACCACTCCTGCCTCACGGCGGCGCAGCACGCCGAGTACCTCGTGGTGGACGGGACCCGGGTGGTGGATCGCTGGGTGAATCACCGGGGCTGGTGAGCAGGGACCGCGTGCGCCCGGCGGGACGGGCGTGCGCGCACCGGTCCGGGCGCGCCGGGCCAAGCGGACCGCTGTCGCGATGTGATGGACCCTGAACGACGGCGCACCGCCGCGCGTAGTGCGCGCGTGCCCTCGATCCCCAGCTCCCTCCGCCGCCGCCTGCTGCCGGCCACCTGCCTGCTCCTCCCCTGCGTCGCGCCCGCGGTCGCCGCGCAGTCCCCGGCGCCGGCGGTCCCGGCGGCGCGCGCCGTGCGCACCGAGTCCGCCATCCGCCTCGACGGCCGCCCCGACGATGCCGTCTGGGCGGTGGCGCCGGTCACCGACGACTTCCGGCAGTTCCAGCCCGCCGAGGCGGGGCCGGCGCGCTTCCGCACGGCCTTTCAGGTCGCGTACGACGACCGGACGCTGTACGTGTTCGTGCGGATGTTCGACCCGCGGCCGGACTCGCTCGTCGCGCTGCTGAGCCGCCGCGACGTCCGCACGCCGTCGGAGTGGATCAAGGTGGTGGTCGACGGCTTCCGTGACCGCCGCAGCGGGATGCAGTTCATGGTGAACCCCGCCGGCGTCAAGCGCGACGCGACGATCTTCAGCGACGTGCAGGAGGACAACGCCTGGGACGGGGTCTGGGACGTCGCGGTCGCGGTCGACTCGCTCGGCTGGACCGCCGAGTACGCGATCCCCTTCTCGCAGCTCCGCTTCCAGCCGGCCGAGGAGCTCACCTTCGGCTTCGGCGTCTGGCGCGACGTCGCGCGCCACGGCGAGCGGGACGCGTGGCCGGTCTACCGGCCCTCGCGGCAGACCTTCGCGTCGCAGCTGGGTGACCTCACGGGGATCGTCGGCATCGGCCGCAACCGGCGGCTCGAGGTCATGCCGTACGTGGTCTCCAAGAACGTCACGGTGCCCACCGCGCCGGGCGCCTGGGAGCATCCCCAGCAGCAGAGCGCCGGCATCGACGTGAAGGCGGGACTGACGAGCAACATCACCATCGACGCGACGCTCAACCCGGACTTCGGGCAGGTCGAGGCCGATCCCGCGGTGCTCAACCTGAGCGCGTTCGAGGTGCGGTTCGACGAACGGCGGCCCTTCTTCCAGGAGGGCGGGAACCTCTTCCGCTGCAACGGGCCGTGCGAGGGGATCTTCTACACGCGGCGGATGGGGCGCGCGCCGCAGCTCGCGTCGAGCCCGCGCGACCCGAAGGCGAGCACGATCCAGGCGGCCGCCAAGGTGACGGGCCGCTTCGCGGGCGGGACGCAGTTCGGCCTCGTCGCCGTGCAGTCCGGGCGCGAGGCGGGGCAGGCGGGCCAGACGATCGAGCCCGCGACCACGACGCTCGTCGGCCGCCTCGTGCAGGACTTCCGGGCCGGCCGGTCGCAGCTGGGGACCATGGTCACCGGGCTGCGCCGCGACCTCGACGCCGCCACGGCGCCGGTGCTCCGCCGCGAGGCCTACACCGTCCTGCTGCAGGGCTACCACCGCTTCGCCGACCGCTGGGAGGTGAGCGGCTACGCGGGCCGGTCCACCGCGCGGGGCTCCGAGGAGGCGATCGCGCGCACGCAGCTCTCGAGCGTGCACTTCTTCCAGCGGCCCGACCACGAGCGCCGCTTCGACCCCACGCGGACGTCGATGGACGGCGGCGTGACCTCGCTCTCGCTGCGCCGCTACGCCGGGCGCGTGCGCTGGGAGACGACGACCCGCTACGCCGAGCCCGGCACGGAGCTCAACGACCTCGGGTTCGTCACGCTCGTGAACGACGTGCAGGTCCGCAACCAGCTGGTGCTGGTGACCCTGCGGCCGGGGCGGTTCCACCGCCGCGCGAACGCGGTGTTGTCGACCGAGAACCACTGGACCACGGGGGGCCTGCCGACGGGCGCGACCGTGCAGCTGCACGGCTCGACCGAGCTGCAGAGCTTCCGGAGCGTCTCGTTCACCTACAACGCCAGCTCGCTCGGCAACACGATGTGCGTGAGCTGCTCGCGCGGCGGGCCGATGCTGCGGACCTCGCCCTACCATCGCCTGTCGCTCACCTACGACGGCGATGCGCGGCGCGCGCTCGTGCCGGAACTCGACCTGCGCCTCGCCTCGGGCGATGAGGGGCGGTCGTGGGCGGCGCAGGCGGCCGCCGGCGTGCTCGGCCGCGTCGGGACGCGCACCTCGGTGGAGCTCGAGGCGAGCTACGAACGCCGCGCCGACGACACGCAGTGGGTCCGCAACTACGGCGCGACGCTGAGCGACACCGTCCATCACACCTTCGCCGCGCTCACGCAGGACATCCTCGCGATCACCGCGCGCGCGAACGTGACGCTCACGCCGGAGCTCAGCCTGCAGCTGTACGCGCAGCCGTTCGTCGCGAGCGGGGCATGGGACGACTGGCGCGAGATGGTGGACCCGTACGCCAGGCGCTATGCCGACCGCTACGCGCCCTGGGGCGGCGGTGCGGTGCCCCAGGGCTTCAACGAGAAGCAGTTCAACTCGAACGTGGTGCTGCGCTGGGAGTACCGGCCGGGGTCCGTGCTCTTCCTGGTCTGGCAGCAGGGGCGCCTCGACCGGCGGGATCCGGGGAGCTTCGAGGCGGGGCGTGACCTCCGGAACCTGTTCCTCACGCATCCGGACAACACGCTGCTGGTGAAGGTGTCGTACTGGTTCAATCCGTGAAGTAGAGGGCAGAAGGCAGAAGGCAG
>CAZPJF010000017.1:4979-19942 GCA_964586095.1 uncultured Gemmatimonas sp.
GGCAGAAGGCAGAAGGCAGTAGGCAGGGGCGCGTCGCGGGCGTATGTTCACGCCCCATGCCCCTGCTCCCGGACACCACCCGCGAGGCGCGCCGCGTGATCCTCGCGTCGTCGCTCGGCACCGTGTTCGAGTGGTACGACTTCTATCTCTACGGCTCGCTCGCGGCGATCATCAGCCGGCAGTTCTTCTCCGGCGTGAACCCCACCGCGGCGTTCATCTTCGCCCTCCTCGCGTTCGCCGCGGGGTTCGCGGTGCGGCCGTTCGGCGCGCTCGTCTTCGGGCGGCTCGGGGACCTGGTCGGGCGCAAGCACACCTTCCTCGTCACCATCGTGATCATGGGCGTGTCGACGTTCATCGTCGGCATCCTGCCCTCGTACGCGCGGATCGGGATCGCGGCGCCCGTGATCCTCATCCTCCTCCGCCTCCTCCAGGGCCTCGCGCTCGGCGGCGAGTACGGCGGGGCGGCGACCTACGTGGCCGAGCACGCGCCGCATGGGGCGCGCGGGGCCTACACGTCGTGGATCCAGACGACCGCGACGCTCGGGCTGTTCCTCTCGCTGCTCGTGATCCTCGGCTGCCGGGTCGCGCTCGGCACCGAGGCGTTCGAGGCCTGGGGCTGGCGCATCCCGTTCCTCTTCTCGCTCCTGCTGCTCGGCATCTCGGTCTGGATCCGGCTGATGCTCGACGAGTCGCCCGTCTACAAGGCGATGAAGGCCGAGGGGCGCGGGTCCAAGGCGCCGTTGCGCGAGTCGTTCGCGCACTGGCCCAACCTGCGGATCGTGCTGCTCGCGCTCTTCGGGCTCACCGCCGGCCAGGCCGTCGTCTGGTACACGGGGCAGTTCTATGTGCTCTTCTTCCTCACCCAGACGCTCAAGGTCGAGCCGCAGACGGCGAACATCCTCGTCGCGACGTCGCTCCTGCTGGGCACCCCGTTCTTCGTGGTCTTCGGGGTGCTCTCCGACCGCATCGGGCGCAAGCCGATCATCCTGGGCGGCTGCGCGCTCGCGGCGCTCACGTACTTCCCGCTGTTCCGCGCGCTCACCCACTACGCCAATCCCGCGCTCGAGGCCGCGCAGCAGCGCGCGCCGGTCGTCGTGGTCGCCGACCCGGACGACTGCTCCGTGCAGTTCAACCCGGTCGGGACGAGCCGGTTCACGTCGTCGTGCGACGTCGCGAAGGCCGCGCTCGTCGCGCGCGGCGTGCCGTACGCCAACGACCACACGGCGGCGCGCGCGGTCGCCGAGGTCCGCGTCGGCGACACGGTGATCCCCGCGTACCGTGCTGACGCCCCCGCCGGCGCGGAGGCGCTCGCGGCGCAGAAGGCGCGGTTCGACGGCGCGCTCGCGGCGGCGCTCGGCGCGGCCGGCTATCCCGCAGCGGCCGACCCGGCGGCGATCGACACGCCCATGGTCGTGCTCGTGCTCTGGGTGCTCGTGCTCTACGTGACGCTGGTGTACGGGCCCATCGCGGCGATGCTGGTCGAGATGTTCCCCACGCGCATCCGCTACACCTCGATGTCGTTGCCCTATCACATCGGCAACGGCTGGTTCGGCGGCTTCCTCCCCACCACGTCGTTCGCGATCGTCGCCGCGACGGGGAACATCTACTCGGGCCTCTGGTATCCGGTGATCATCGCGAGCCTCACGTGCGTGGTGGGCGCGCTGTTCCTCCGGGAGACCAAGGACGTGGACATCATCGCGAACGACGGGGCGGGCGCCGCGGCGGCGCCGCAGGGGACGGCGTGACGCGCCGCGCGATGCGCGGCCGCGTGGTCATGGCGGAGCACGGTGGCGCGCGCGGTCGCGGCTGGCGCGCCGTGCGCCTGGCCCTGTGCGCTGCGGTCGCGGCGCTCCTCGCGCCGACCGCGCACGCAGCGGCGCAGGAGTCGGACGGCGCGTCCGGCTCCTCCCCGGTCGGGGCGTCGCGACACCGCGGCAGTCTCGAGCTGTGGGGCGGCCTCGGTGATCGCTCCCCGCAGTGGGGCGTGCTTGGCGACGCGCCGGACATGGCCTTCGCGATGCTCGCGCTCCGCTACGCGCGACCGCTCGGTGCGCCCGACGAGCCGGGCGCGCTGCCGCGGTTCGAATGGACCGTGGACCTCGTGCCCGTCGCGCGCATGTCGCCCCCGCTCGTCAGCCTGCGCGGCAGCGGCCTCCCCTGCCGGAACGCGGTGCTCTGCGTGGAACAACCGTCGGGAGTCGGCTCGGACCGGTTCCCCCCAGGCTCCTCATGGGGGTTCGGCTTCACTCCGGTCGGGATCACACGGCGCTTCCGCACCTCGGAACGCCTCTCGCCCTTCGTCGGGGTCAACGGCGGCGTGCTGTACTTCGACCGGCGGGTGCCCACCACCAAGGCCTCGCGCTTCAACTTCACCGCGAGCGCCGAGGTCGGGGTGCGCCTCGGTCCGCCCGGCGAACCAGGTCTCACGCTGAGCTACCGGTTCCACCACATCTCGAATGCGGGGACGGCGGGGGAGAACCCGGGCCTCGCGTCGCATCTCATCGCGCTGGGCGTGCACCGCCCGCTGCGGGGCGGTTGAGCGTTCGGTGGGTGTCCCGTCCGCCCATCACGGTGAGCGCGGGCTTGGCGCGGAGCAGCGCGGCCGGTTCCACCCCTAGGATCTCCTCCGAGAGCACCACGAGGTCGGCGAGCATCCCCGGCGCGAGCACGCCGAGCTCCTGCTCGCGGAACGCGGCGTACGCGGCGTCGCGCGTGTAGTGCCGGAGGGCGGCCTCCACGCCGAGGCGATGCTGCGGGAACCAGCCCCCCGCGGGCGTGCCGTCCGGGAGCTGCCGCGTCACCGCGACGTGGATCCCGAGCAGCGGGTCCATGGGGAACACCGGATAGTCGCTGCCGAACGCCTGCACGGCCCCGGCGTCGTCGAGCGCCTTGAAGGGCATCGCCCGCGCGGCGCGCTCGGGGCCGAGGAGCGGCGCGTAGTTCGTGAGCGTGGTGGCGTCGGGGGTGGCGAAGATCGCCTGCGTCGAGGCGATCACGCCGAGCGCCGCGAAGCGCGGGAGGTCGGACGGGTCGGGCACCTCGAGGTGTTCCACGCGATGACGGTGGTCGCGCGGGCCGCGCCGGGTGCGCACCTCGGCGAACGCGTCGAGCGCCATGCGGATGGCCAGGTCGCCGATCGCGTGCAGTTCCACCTGGAGCCCGGCGCTGTCGTAGCGCGCCACGGCGTCGGCGAGCGCGGCGGCGCTCCACCGCGGCAGGCCCGTCCCGCCGCCGAGCGCGTACGGTGCGAGCATCGCGGCCGTGCCCGCGTCGACCGTGCCGTCGAGCATCCCCTTCGCGATGCCGTATCGCAGGAGCGGGGAGCGCGCGTCGTCGCGCAGCGCGACCCAGGCACGGAGCGCGGAGTCGCTCGCCTCCGCGATGAACGGCACGGCGATGCGGAAGCGCACGCGCATCGAGTCCTCGGCCACCGCGCGCGCGAAGGCCGCCGCCTCGTCGGGCCCGATCGCGTTCGCGAGCTGCACCGCGGTGAGCCCGAAGCCCGCGGCCTGGCGCATCTCGTGGAGGAGCGCCGCGTGGATCTCGTTCGCCGTCGGGTCGGGGAGGTGGCGGCGCACGAGCGCGCTCGCCGTCTCCTGCAGCAGGCCCGTGGGCGTGCCGTCGTCGTCCCGCACGATGGCGCCGCCGGCGGGCTCGCGCGTCTCGGCGCTCACCGCGGCGACCGCGAGCGCGCGCGAGTTGGCGAGCGCCTGGTGTCCGTCGCGGTCGGTGATGAGCACCGGCCGATCGGGGAAGGCGCCGTCGAGATGGCGCCGGTGCGCGGTGTTCCGCGGGAACATGTCGGGCGTCCATCCGCGCCCAGTGACCCAGGCGTCGGCGGGGAGCGTCGCGGCGAACGCCTGCAGGCGTCGGACGACCTCCGCCGCGTCCGTCGCGCCGACGAGGTCGGCGGTGCGCCGGGCCGGCAGGTGCCAGTGCGCGTCGTGGAAGCCGGGTACCATGCGGCGACCGCCCAGGTCCTCGACGACGGTCGCCTCGCCGGCGAGCGCGCGCACCGTCGCGTCGTCACCCACGGCGACGATGCGGTCGCCGCGGATCGCGAGCGCGGTCGCCGCGGGACGCGCGGGGTCACCGGTCCAGATGCGCGCATTGAACAGGACGCGGTCGGGCGCCGGCTCACCGCGGCAGGCGGCGCCGAACGTCAGGCAGAGCGAGAGCGCGCGCAGCGCACGGGGAGGGAGCGGTCGCATGGGCGGGAGAGATAGCGCGACGGCGCCGGGCGCGACAGGCGGGCGGGCACGCCCGCGTGCTCCGGTGTATCCTATGGCGCAACCCGTCCGGAGTCGCCGCATGACGCGTCCATTCGCTCTCGCCCTGCTCGCGGCGGTCGCCGCGTGCACCCGCTCCACCGATTCCGTGGCGCAGGGGGCACCCGCTTCGCCGCAGCCGCGTCCGATCGCGGGTGTGGTGCGCGCCGAACCCTTCGCGCGCGGGTTGGAGCACCCGTGGGCGCTCGAGTTCCTCCCCGACGGTCGCCTCCTCGTCACCGAGCGGCCGGGGCGCCTCCGGCTCGTCGCGCGCGACGGCACCGTGTCGGCGCCGCTGGCCGGCGTCCCCCCGGTCCACGCGCAGGGACAGGGTGGCCTGCTGGACGTCGCGGTCGATCCCGACTTCGCGGCGAACGCCACGATCTTCCTCTCGTACGCGGAGCCCGACGACGAGGGACGCGCCGGCACCGCGGTCGCGCGGGCGCGGCTCGACGGGCTCGCACTGCGCGACGTGCAGGTGATCCACCGCCAGCGCCCCAAGGTCGCCGGCGGCGGGCACTACGGGTCGCGCATCGTCTTCGCGAACGACGGCACGCTCTTCGTCACGCAGGGTGACCGGATGAACTTCCGCGAGCGCGCCCAGCGGCTCGACCAGGGGATGGGGAAGTTCATCCGCATCAACAAGGACGGCAGCATCCCGGCGGACAACCCGTTCGTCGGCCGCGACGACGCGCAGCCGGAGACCTGGTCGTACGGGCACCGCAACGGGCAGGCCGCGACGCTCGACCGCACCACCGGCCGGCTCTGGACCGTGGAGCACGGCGCGCGCGGCGGCGACGAGCTCAACCATCCGGAGCGCGGCAAGAACTATGGATGGCCGGTGATCACGTACGGCCGCGACTACTCGGGCGCGCGCATCGGCGAGGGCACCGCCAAGGCGGGGATGGAGCAGCCGGTCTACTACTGGGACCCGGTCATCGCGCCGTCGGGGATGACGTTCTACACGGCCGACGCGATCCCCGGATGGAAGGGGAGCCTGCTCATCGGCTCGCTCGCCGGTTCGCTCGTGCGGCTCGAACTGCGGGACGGCGTCGTCGTGAAGGAGGAGCGACATCTCGACGAGCTGCGGCAGCGGATCCGCGACGTCACCCAGGGGCCCGACGGCATGGTCTACCTCGTGACGGACAGCCCGAGCGGTGCGGTGCTGCGGGTGTCGCCCGTCACGCGCTGAGCGCGCTCAGCCCATCAGCACCGTCGCGAGCCCCAGGAACAGCCCCATGCTCGCCACGTCGGTGGCCGTCGTGAGGAAGATGCTCGACGCCGTCGCCGGGTCCGCGCCCACGCGCCGCAGCGTGAGCGGGATCAGGGCGCCGGACACGCCGCTCACCACGCAGCTCCCGATCATCGCGAGCGCGACGATCCCTGCCAGCGCGAGCGGGTTCGCTTCCCCCTGCATCCGCGCCACCACGTACATCCCGAGGCCGGCCGTCACGCCGACGAGCGCGCCATTCAGCAGCCCCAGCAGCGCCTCCTTCGCGACGAGCGCCCGCTCGCTCCCCGGCCGCAGCTCGCCCAGCGTGAGGCCGCGCAGCGTCACCGCGAGCGCCTGGCACCCGGTGTTCCCCGACTGCCCGGCGAGCACCGGCAGGAAGAGCGCGAGGATCACCATGCGGTCGAGGGTCGACTGGAAGATCCCCACCACGCCGGCCGCGATGAACGCGGTGAGCAGGTTCAGCTGCAGCCAGGGATGCCGGAACCGGAGGCTCCGCCCCCACGGCGTGAGCAGCCGCTCCTCCTCGGCCACGCCGACCATGCGGCCCGGCTGCGCGCTGATCTCGAACGCCTGCTCCTCGAACATCGCGCTGCCGCGCACCTGGCCGATCAGCACCCCCGCCGCGTCGACCACCGGATACACCGGATAGTGCCGGTGCACCACCAGCTTCATCGCCTCGGCGAGCTCGGTCTCGGGGTGCAGCGCGAAGACGTCCCGCACCATGAGCGAGTCGAGCGTCGCGTGATCGTCCTCTGCCACGACCAGGTCGCGCATGGTCGCGACGCCCACGAGGCGCTGCTGCGGGTCGACGATGAACAGGTAGGTGAGCAGCACCTGCTTGCTGATCTCGCGCACGCGCTGCGTCGCCTCGTGCACCGTCTCGTCGGGGCGGAAGACGGCCGGCGGCGCGTCCATGAGCCGGCCGATCGCGTCCTCCGCATACGTCAGGTTGCGCGACCACTGCTGCGTCACCGCGTGCGGCGCCGACCGGAAGAGCGAGTCGCGGCGCCCGGGCTCGAGCTGCGGGATGATGTCGCTCGCGACCGCGGGGTTGATCTGCTGCAGCACTTCGGACACGACGGCGTCGTTGTACCGCTCCAGCTGGTCGGCGGCCTCGGCAGGGCCGAGCTTCACGACCTGCGAGGCGAGCTGGGCGGCCTCGCTGCGCGAGGCGGGCCTGCGGTCGGGCGGGGGACCAGCGGTCACGGACGGCTCCGGGTGGTGGCGAGTCGGGGGAAGATGCCCCGCCCCTCGCGGCCGCGCCACACGCACGGCGAGATTCCCCGCATGCGACGCGCACGCCGGGTCCTCCTCATCGCCGCCGTCGCGGCGCTCGCCTACCTCGCGCTCTGGCCGGTGCCGGTGGACCCGGTCGCGTGGACGGCGCCGCCTGACGCAGGGTACGTGGGCGTCTTCGCCCGGGACTCGGCGCTCACGCGGCACGAGGCCATCGACATCGCGCCGCACGAAGGGCCCGAGAGCATCGCGCGCGACGCGCGCGGACGGCTCTATGTCGCGACCGCGGGCGGCACGATCCTGCGCCTCGCGCCCGACGGCTCCGGTCCGCAGGTGTGGGCCCGTACCGGGGGCCGTCCGCTCGGGATGGCGTTCGACGCCGGCGGCACGCTCTTCGTCGCCGACGGCGCCCGTGGCCTCCTCGCCGTCGACACCGCCGGCGCGGTGCGCCTCCTCGCCGACCACGCGGACGGTGTGCGCATCGCGTTCGCCGACGACGTCGCCGTCGCGAACGACGGCAAGGTCTACCTCACCGACGCGTCGACCAAGTTCGGTGGCCGCGACCTCGGCGACGAGGACGCGAGCGTGCTCGACATCGTCGAGCATGGCGGCCATGGCCGCCTGCTCGAATGGGACCCCGCCACGGGACGTGCGACCACGGTGATGCGTGGGCTCGAGTTCGCCAACGGCGTCGCGATGACGGCCGACCACCAGGGCGTCCTCCTGTGCGAGACGGGCCGCTACCGCGTGATCCGCGTCGGAGTGGCCGGCGCCGCGCGGGGCTCGCTCGCGACGGTGATCGACGAGCTCCCGGGCTTCCCCGACAACATCTCGCCGGCGGGCGACGGCACCTACTGGGTCGCGCTCTTCGCGCCCCGCAATGCGCTGCTCGACCGCCTCGACGGCTGGCCCGCGCTGCGGAAGGTGCTCCTGCGCATCCCCCGCGCGATCCGCCCCAGGGCGGCCGCGTACGGGCACGTCGTGCGCATCGACGAGCACGGCCGCGTGCTCGACGACCGGCAGGATCCCACGGGCGCGCTCCCCAAGACCACGGACGTGCTCGCGACCGAGACCCATCTCTACATCGGCAGCCTCGAGGGCGCGGTGGTCGCGCGCGTGCCACGATGAAGGGTCCCGACACCGCGCGCTATGACGCCGCCTTCTACGCGGCCCAGGTGGAGGGGTCGGCGCGCGCGGCGGCGGTGGTGCTGCCGCTCCTCTTCGCGGTGCGCCGGCCCGCGAGCGTCATCGACATCGGGTGCGGACAGGGCGCCTGGCTGGCCGAGGCCGAGCGGCTCGGTGCGGACACGCTCACGGGACTCGACGGCGACTGGGTGGACCGCAGCCGGCTGCGCAGTCCGCGGATCGCGTTCCACGCGACGGACCTCGCCGCGGATCTCGCCATCCCGTCGCGCCACGACCTCTGCATCTCGGTGGAGGTCGCCGAGCACCTGCCGGTCGCGCGCGCGGACACGTTCGTCGCGGGGCTGTGTCGTGCCGCCGACCTCGTTCTATTCAGTGCGGCGGTGCCGGGGCAGGGCGGGACGGAGCATGTGCACGAGGCGCGCGCATCGGCGTGGGCGGCACGCTTCGCCCGGAACGGCTACGATGCGTTCGACCTGGTCCGCGGCGCGATCTGGGACGATGCGCGCGTCGCGTGGTGGTATCGCCAGAACCTGATGGTGTACGCGCGGCGCGGGTCGGACGCGCACGACGCCGTGCGGCGCGCCCCGCTCCCTCCACGCCCGTGCGACCTCGTCCATCCCGACGCGTTCGAGGAGCGGGTCGCCTGGCTCACGGCGGAGCGCGAACGGCTGCGTTCCTGGCTCGAGCGGCCGACGCTGGGCCAGGGGCTCCGTGCGCTCGGCCGGGCGTTGCGGCGCGCACTCGGCGGCGGTGGGGGCGCCTGACGCGCGCGGGCACGCAGCGCTCACGCCGGCGCGCCGACGCGAGTAGGTTCACCCGCATCCCCCTCCGGAGCCGTCGTGCCCCCCGCCGTCCGATCGTTCACCGCCATCATCGCCGGGATGGTCTGCGCCATCACGCTCGTGACGCTGCTCGACCTGGGCGCGGCGCGGCTGCATCCCACGCCGCCCGGCTTCGATGCGCGCGACATGGCGGCCGTGGCGGCCCACGCGGCCGCGGCGCCGACGAGCGCGCTCCTCGCGGTGCTCGCCGGCTGGATCCTCGGTCCCTTCGTCGGCGGCGTGGTCGCGACGCGCATCGCCGACCGCCAGCGGGCGATGTACGCGTGGGTCATCGCGTCGCTCTTCCTCGCGGCGACGGCGATGAACCTGTATGCGATCCCGCATCCCGCGTGGATGGTGGCCGGCGCGCTCCTCGGCGTGCCGATGGCCGGGTGGTTCGCTGCGCGCCTCGCGCCGCCCGACGCCCCGCGATGACGGCCGGACCCTGAACGTCCCGGGACCGCGCCTCGTAACCCGGGTGCGGTCCCCGACCTCGAACTCCCACCCCGAGTCCCGATGCGATCCCACGTCCGTGCCTCCCTCGCATGCGCCTGTGCGCTCCCGCTCCTCGCCGCGCCGCTCCCCGCGCAGATGGGCGGTGGCGTCGGCGGCGGTCCGCCGGCGCCGCGCGACACCGTGCGCCGCGTGCACGTCGTCCCCGGCCAGCGCGACGGCACCTCGATGTTCCCGCTGACGGCCTACAAGGAGATGCAGCCCCGGCAGTGGGGCGTGATGGACTTCCAGCACTATCACACCACCGCCGAGCTCAACTACTGGATGCAGCGCTGGGCGAGGGAGAAGCCCGGGATCGTGGACCTCTACCAGGTGGGCACGAGCTTCGGCGGCCAGCCCATCTGGCAGCTGACGCTCACCAACAAGGCGACCGGCAAGGACACCGACAAGCCGGCGGCCTTCTTCGAGGGCGGGCGGCACTCGGGCGAGATCACCTCGAGCGAGAGCGTCCTCTGGCTCGCATGGCACGTGATCGAGAACCACGGCAAGGATCCCGCGATCACCCGGCTGCTCGACGAGAAGGCGCTCTACCTGCGCCCGAACAACAATCCCGACGGCGCCGACATGTACAAGCTGACGGCGCAGGCCAACCGCAGCTCCGTGCGGCCGGTCGACAACGACGGCGACGGGCTGCTCGACGAGGACTCGGGCGAGGACCTCGACGGCGACGGCCACGTGCGGCAGATGCGCAAGTACGTCGGCGCGGGGAAGGGGAACGCCGTCATCGACACGCTCGACCGGAAGGGCCGCCTGATGCGCATGGTCGGGCAGGGGAACGGCGACTACCTGATGTACCCCGAGGGGATCGACAACGACAAGGACGGCCGGTTCAACGAGGACGGCGTCGGCGGGCTCGACCTGCACCGCAACTATCCGTACAACTGGCGCCCCATGACCGAGCCCACGGGGCGCGGCTTCACGCAGTTCGGCGCGGGCGAGTACCCGCTCTCGGAGCCCGAGACGCGCGCGGTGTTCCTCTGGCAGGTGAGCCACCCGAACATCTCCGTCTCCAACTCCATGGACACCTCCGTGCCGATGCATCTCCGCGGCCCGAGCACGTGCGAGGAGAAGGAGTGCATCTTCCCGTCCGACCTGAAGCTCCTGCAGTACTACGACTCGGTCGGGCTGAGCAAGACGAACTACCCGTGGGCCGGCGACGTCTACCGCACCTATGCGACGCGCTTCGCCCCGCCGGGGCAGGGCCAGCCCGAGCCGCTCTTCGGCCACGGCCCCGACTTCGGCTACTTCCAGATGGGCCAGGTCTGGTACGGTGACGAGCTCTGGAACGGCGGCCGCGAGCGGGACTACAACGGCGACGGCCGCTGGGACCAGTACGAGGTGCTGCGCTACAACGACGAGGAGTTCGGCGGCACCGGCTACCAGCTGTGGACCAAGGTGATGCACCCCGACCTCGGCGAGGTCGAGGTCGGCGGCGCCGACCCCAAGTTCTGGTCGCAGAACGGTCCGCCGGCGGCGCTCGAGCGGTGGGCGCGCAACCAGGCACTCTTCAACCTGGCGATGGCGATGGACCTGCCGAGGATCGAGATCGCCGACGTGCAGGTCGCCAAGGTCCGCGTCTCGGCCGACTCGGCGACGCACGAGATCAGGGTGACCGTGCGCAACACCGGGCGGATCCCCACCGCGCTCGAGCAGGCCAAGCGCGTGAAGATCGTGCGCCCGGACGCCGTCACCACCGCCGCGCCGCGCGGCAACGCGAACGCGCGCGTGGTGAGCCGCGCGCCGGAGTTCCACCTGGCCGGGTTCGAGACCAAGGTGCTCACCACCCGCGTGCGCGTGAGCGGCACGGCGCCGGTGACCTTCACCGTGCGCGCGCTGAGCACGCGCGGCGGCGAGGCGCAGCGCGCGGTGACCGTCACGCCCTGACGTCGCGCGCCGGCGATGCGCCCGGGCGGGACGCCGCCGGCGTCACCTCCCGGGCGCGTCGAGCCCGCCGGCGGGCCAGCGGTCGAGCCAGGCATCGAGCGCGGCGAACACCGGAGCGGCGTCGCGCTCGTTGAGGATCTCGTGGTACAGCCCGTCGAAGCGGTGCGCCGTCACCACCGCGGGCGGCGCCGCGGCGGCGAAGGCCGCGCTCCCCGCCGGCGAGACGATCCGGTCGGCGCCGGCCCACAGCAGGAGCGTCGGGACCGTCCACTGCGGCGCGCGGGCGAGCACGCGCCGGCCGCCATCCACGAGGGCGCGCGCCAGCCGCGCCGTGATGCGGTCGTGCACGAGCGGATCCGCGCGATAGGCGCGGACCACGCCCTCGTCATGCGAGAGCCGGGTGGGGTCGAGCTGGTTCCCCATCGCGAGGTCCGGCACCAGCGCGTGGCCGATCGCGAGCTGCAGCCGCTGCGGGACCGAGAGGCCCGCGTCGAGCGCCGGCGACGAGAGGACCAGCGCATCGACCCCGCCCCGGCCCTCGGCGACGTGCTGCGCCGCGAGGAGGCCGCCGAGCGAATGCCCGAGGAGCACGAGCGGACGCGGCGCCTCGCCGCGGACCACGGCGAGCACGCGGCCCAGGTCGTCGAGGAGGTCGTCCGCCGCGCGGATGACGCCGCGGGGCCCGGGGGAGGCGCCGTGCCCGCGCAGGTCGAACCCGTGCACGTCCCATCCGCGGGCCGCGAGGTGGGCCGCCACGTGCGCATGGCGGCCGATGTGCTCGCCCAGCCCATGCACGATGAGGACGGCGCCGCGCACCGGCCCGGCGGCCTGCCAGTGCCGGCGGACGAGGGCGAGGCCGTCTCGGGTCCGGGCGGGGGCGGGTGGCTGCACGGGCTGGCTGGCGAAGTGGGTGGGGCGTGGTGAGCTTCCCGGGGTATGACGGAAAACTGGGGCGTGGTCCGCCCCGTAGCACAAGGGGGAGGACGCGAGCCCGCATGACTTCATATGAAGTGACCGCGACCGTGCGCGACGACCTGCGCACGCGCTACGAGGTGTTCCTGCGTGAGCGGCACATCCCCGATGTGCTCGCCACCGGCTGCTTCGCCGGAGCCCACCTGCTCCGTGGCGACGACGGCCGCTACAGCGCGCGCTACGAGGTCCTCGACCGCCCGTCCCTCGAGCGGTACGTGGGCGTGCATGCGCCCCGGCTGCGCGCGGATCTCCTGGCCCATTTCCCCGAGGGGGTCGAGTTGGAGCGTGGGGTCTGGACCGAGCTGGTCGCATGGCCGCACTGAGCCGCACGGTCCCCTGGCTCGGGCGCGCCCTCGGCGCGCTCCTGGCCGCCGCGTGCGTCGCGGTGCCGCTCGCGGCACAGACGGCGGACGGCGCGCGCCCGTCCGCGCTGCCGCCGGATGAGCCGGCGCGCGAACTCGTCGTGCTCGCGCACGGCATGGGCCGCACCCCGCTCTCGATGCGCCCGCTCAAGCGCGCGCTCGAGGCCGCCGGGTACGACGTGCTGAGCTTCGGGTACTCCAGCTATTGCTGCAGCATCGCCCAGATCGGCGAGTCGATGCGCCGCGAGCTCGAGGAGGGGCTCCGGCCCCACCACACCAAGGTCCACTTCGTCGGGCACAGCCTCGGGAACATCATCGTCCGGTACGTCCTCACCCGCGACACGATCCCGCCGCGCGTGGGACGCGTGGTGATGCTCGCCCCGCCGAACCAGGGGGCGCACGCCGCGAACGCGTTCGCGCCCATGGTCAGCTGGCTCCTGCGCCCGGTGGCGGAACTGCAGGCCGACTCGGGGGCCACCGTGCGTCGGCTACCCCGCGTCCGCGGGGTGGAGATCGGCATCATCGCCGCGCGGGACGACCGCACCGTCAAGCTGCCGGAGACGCACCTGCCGGAGGAGAGCGGGCACATCGTGGTCGGCGGCGGGCATTCGTTGATCATGTACCGCGATGACACGAAGAAGCAGATGCTCGCCTTCCTGCGGACGGGGCAGTTCCTCCTGGGGACCGCGGAGCCGGTGGTGGGCGAGCGCGAGTGAGCGGCGCCGGGACGGCGGGACCGATCCTCGTGTACGACGGCGACTGCGCGTTCTGCGCGCGGAGCGTGCGGTTCATCGTCCGGCGGGACCGGCACCGGACCGTCCGGTACGCCGCGCGAGGCGGACGGGCAGGCGGTGCCGTGCGCGAGCGCCATCCGCACCTGCGCGACGTGGACTCCCTCATCTGGGTCGAGCAGGAGGGTGGGCGAGAGCTGCCGCGCATCCGCTCGGACGCGATCCTGGCCATCGCGCGCTACCTCGGCGGCCCGTGGGCTGCGCTCGCGCGACTCGGCGCCCTGGTGCCCCGGCCGCTCCGCGACCTCGGCTACCACGCGGTGGCCAAGTCGCGGCGCCGCTTGGCGTTCGGCGGGGACGCGTGCATCGTGTTCACCGAGGAAGAGCGCCGCCGGGTGCTCGCCTGACCGGCGGCGCGCGCCGCGCTGGCACAATGCTTCACTTGACTGCCAGTGGTTCGGGCGACACTATCGGCGCCGCGACCGCCTCCGCGCGGTCTTTCCCCCCATCAGGAGCGCTCCATGCGCCGTCAGTACGCCGTCCAGTGCGCCGCCGTCGCGGCCCTCGCACTGCTCCCGTTCTCGATCGCGGCGCAGGGACGCCTCGGACCTGAGGAGAAGCGGCCGAAGCTCGCGGCCGACGCCGACACGAACGACGCCGCCGCCTACTACACGTTCGCGACGCGGAACCTCGAGGAGAAGCCGGCCCAGTCGGCCGCCGGCTTCTACTGGGCCGCGCGCCTGGACCCGAGCTCCGCCGACGCGCTCGATGGCCGCCGCGCCGCACTCATCATGCGGAAGTACGCGCTCTACAAGCTCTACATGGACGGCGGCAAGCGCGCGCGCGCCTCCAAGGAGCTCCGCTCCATCGACTCGCTGCAGATGCGGGCCCTGCGGCTCGACCCGCTGTACTACCGCAAGAACGACCGGACGCTACTCTGGACCTACCTGCGGAAGGAGCTGATGCGCGACTACCCGCAGGCCTCCACCGGCGAGGTCGACATGGCGATCCGCGAGTACCTGACCAGCGGCTCGGCCTACATGCGCGCCTGGCTCGCGTACTCCGAGGGACGCATGGAGGAGGCGATCCGCGAGTACGAGTCGTCCATGAAGAAGGTGAAGCACCCGGGCTACATCCGGCTCGATCTGGCGCGCGCGATGGCGACCGCCGGCCGCTACCCGGCGGCCATCAAGGAGTTCGGCATCGCGATCGACGAGATCTCCAAGATGGAGGAGGACAAGGACGAGGACGTCATCTTCTACAACAGCAAGGCGATGGCCGAGCACTCGCGCGCCATCATCTATTGGCAGCTGCGCCAGCCCGACTCCGCCAAGGCCGTCCTCGGCCGCGCCATCACCGAGGACCTCTCGTACTACGCGGCGCATGTCGAACTCGGCAAGCTCGCGCTCGCCGAGCGTGACACGGCGACGGCGCTGAGCGAGCTCGCCCTCGCGGCCGAACTCGCCGCCGACGAGCCGATCGTCCACTACCTGCAGGGGAGCACGATGCTCGCCGCCGGGCAGCACGCCGAGGCCGTCGCGCCGCTCAAGAAGGCGCTCGAGCTCGAGCCCTTCCACGCCGCCTCGCACTTCACGCTCGCGCAGGCGCTCGACCGCAGCGGCGACGCCGCCGGTGCCCGGGCGAGCTACACGACGTACCTCTCGTTGGCGCCGTTGCGTGACCAGGAGCGGCGCACCGTCGCCAAGGAGCGCCTCGCGGCGCTCGTGCCATGAGGCCACGCCGAGCGTGCGCAGCGCCGGCGGCCGGGGGCGCGCTCGCGCTCGCGCCCGCGCTCT
>CAZPJF010000018.1:0-19765 GCA_964586095.1 uncultured Gemmatimonas sp.
GAGTGGGAGAAGTGGGCGCCGGGCCTCAAGAGCGTCGAGGACGCGCGCCGCATCCGCAAGCGCTTCCTCCTCGCGTTCGAGCGCGCGGAGTGGGAGGACGACCCGGCCGCCAAGCAGGCGCTGCTCACGTTCGTCGTGGTCGGCGGCGGACCGACCGGCGTGGAGCTCGCCGGCGTGCTGCCGGAGATGTGCCGCGTGGCGTTCCGCCCGGACTTCCGCCGGATCGACACCGCCAAGGTGCGCGTGGTCCTGCTCGAGGGCGGACCGCGCATCCTCCCCGCCTTCCCCGCGTCGCTCTCGGCGCGCGCGCAGCGCGACCTCGCGAAGCTCGGCGTGGAGGTGCGGACCGACACGATGGTCACCAACATCGACGAGGACGGCGTCGAGGTGGGCGGTGGCGAGCGCATCCGCTCGCAGAGCGTCTTCTGGGCCGCCGGCAACGCGGCCTCGCCCCTGGCGCGGACGCTCGAGGTCCCGCTCGACAAGGTGGGGCGCGTGCTCGTGGAGCCCGACCTCTCGGTGCCGGGGGACCCGCGGGTCTTCGTGATCGGCGACCTCGCCGCGGCGCGGCTGCCGGACGGGGGCTTCGTGCCGGGCGTGGCGCCGGCGGCCAACCAGATGGGGCAGCACGCGGCGCGGAACGTCCTCGCGCGGATCGCGGGGCGCGAGCCGCGGCCCTTCGCGTACCTCAACAAGGGCGACCTCGCGACGATCGGCCGCCACCGGGCGGTCGCGAGCTTCGCGGGCGGGAAGGTGCGGCTCACCGGCTACTTCGCCTGGTTCATCTGGCTCTTCGTCCACATCATGTACCTCGTGGGCTTCCGGAACCGGATCAGCGTCATGCTGCAGTGGGCGTACAACTACATCTTCTTCGAGCGCGGCGTGCGGCTGATCACGGAGACCGAAGACGCGAGCATGAGCCGGCATCCGGCGACGATCGGGCGCACCGGCGAGTTCGAGCGGCTGGCGGCGGAGCGGGCGGCGCGCGACCTCCCCAACTGAGGACGCGTCGTCTTCCCGGTGGATGCATCGGGAACGCGGTGAATCCACCGGGGCGTGCGGGTGCCGCCGTACCGCGAGCGTCGTTGCGACAACGGGATGGCGCGGCCGGGCACGTGGAACGGCTCCTGCCCGAGGGCAACGAGGACGCACACGCGTTCCGCCTCGGGCACCCCGGGTGCCGGCGAGTACTCGCCGGGACAGCAGTCGCCACATCTTCCGGCTCGCGGTCGCGACGCTGATGCACGACCGCGGGGCCGACATCCGCTCGGTGAATGCGGTGCACATGGCCGCTGCCGTGAGGGTCGCTCCGATACCCGCGCCGCTCCGGCGTGCGCTCCCAGGGCTCACGCCGTCCTGCATGTGCTTGCGCGCCGGGGTGAGCCTCGCATTCCCGTCAACGGTCGTCGCGCGGTCCTTCCGAGTCGCACGGCGCGTCAACGCTGCGGTGGGATAGGGTCTCTGAAGAGAAGCTACGTGATGGCAGTTCTCTATCCGTTCGCGTCGCTTCGTTCACACAGGACCGCAGCAACCCACGCCGTTCACCTCATCTCGTCGGCCGTTCAGGTCGTCTGGCCGACCGTTCATGTCGTCTCGCCGACTGTTCACGTCGTCTGGCCGACTGTTCACGTCGTCTGGCCGACCGTTCACGTCACGTGGCCGGGCGTTCACGTCGTCTCGCCGGCCGTTCACGTCACCTGGCCGACCGTTCACGTCACGTGGCCGGGCGTTCACGTCACCTGGCCGGCCGTTCACGTCGTCTCGCCGACTATTCACGTCGTCTCGCCGGCCGTTCACGTCACCTGGCCGGCCGTCCAAGGCGTCTTGCCGCGATGAAACCTCGGCTCGCCGGTCGTTCACGTCGTCTCGCGGGATCGGCACGTCGTCTGGCCGCGATGCCAGGTCGCCTGGCAGCGCGTGAGTCCCGTCTGACCGTGGGTTCGTTGAATCTGGTCGGTCCTGACGCCTCGCTTGGCGGTCCCGACTCGAGACTCGCGGCCTCCACCTCCGGTCGCGCTCCCAGCGGAATCGGGGACGAACGGCGGAGACTCAAGCCACCATCGAGTTCACCCATCCCATTCAATTAGCTGTCGAGGGCCCCGAATCGAATGAATGCCTGGATGGCTCGCGCAATCGGCCATATCGGCATCGATTCGCGTTGCGCCCCGCGCCAAGGTTCCAGCGGCTGCATTCGCTCCAGGGAATCTCAACCGCCGCGCGGACCGCAGCCCTCGCCGTGATCCGACGGGTCGCGGACGCGATGCAGGCCGCGCTGGCCTCGCCTCGAGAGACTTGCGCACGCAGGCTGCCCGGCATGTCCCCGCCGAGCAGCGAGGAGCGTGTGTTGCGGCGACGGGATCGGCGCGCGCGGACGTGGTCGAGAGGTGTCGCGGCACATGAGGGCGCGGTGTTGATCTCCCGGCGGAGGCGCTCACCGTGGAAGCGGGCAGCGCGCAGCGCGTGGAACCTGTGCTGACCGAGGCACTCATGCAGTACATCGACGCCGAGAATCGACCGCGGCTCGCCGTGGACCGGACTCGCGAGCGAGCCCCCGATGACGAACGGGACCGCCACCTGCGCGAAGCGTCGCGAGACGTCGAGCGCGATGGCCGCAACGACGGAAGGGCGTCCGGGTCAGCCGGCACCGTAGTCCCGGTGCGCGAGCGCGACGCCGAGCCGCCGCTACGCGCCATGCGCCGGTGGCGGATCACTCCGGGTCGTCCGGCCCCGCCGCCCGCTCGGCGGGATGCGTGCGGGCATGCACCGCGAGCAGCCGCTGCATCGAGACGCGCGTGTAGAGCTGGGTGCTCGTCAGCAGCGCGTGCGCGAGGAGCGCCTGCAGGTCGCGGATGTCCGCGCCACGGTTGTGCATCAGCGTTGCGACCGAGTGGCGGAAGATGTGGCAGCTCCCGGCCTTCGTGATGCCCGCGGACTGGAGGCAGCGCCGCATCCGGCCGGTCACCATCTTGGCCGTGATGCGCCTGCCGCGCCGAGTGAGGAGGAGCGCAGGCTCCTCGGCCGACGTCAGGTGGCGCACGCGCGCGGTCTCGATATAGCGATCCACCCAATGGCGGGCCTGACGGCCCAGCGGCACGAGCGGCGTGGTGCCGCCCTTGCCGCGGCGCACGGCGAGCACGCCGCGGCCGAGCTGCCGCACGGGCGCCCCGACGGCAGCGGACGTGCCGGGCAAGGGCACGACGATGCAGCTGCGGAGGTACTCGCGCCCGTTCGGCAGCAGGAACCCCGCCGCCCGCCACGCGGCGCGCATCGCGGTCGCGGCGTGCGCGGTGCGCGGTAGCAGCGCCCGTAGCGCGGTACGGTCCACGAAGCCCAATCGGTGCTCGTGGATCATCGCCGCGGTCGCTACGCCAAGAGTGTCGAGGTGCGCACAGAGTGCGGGCGTGGCGAGCAGGCGCGCGTGGTAGTGTGCGAGCAGTGGCTCGATGG
Organism: uncultured Gemmatimonas sp.; assembly: GCA_964586095.1. Classification (GTDB taxonomy): domain Bacteria; phylum Gemmatimonadota; class Gemmatimonadetes; order Gemmatimonadales; family Gemmatimonadaceae; genus Pseudogemmatithrix. The sequence goes on from CAZPJF010000018.1 coordinate 3,448, forward strand.
CATCGGACGGGGACAGGTCCATGCCGCGTGGACACCGGGGAGCCGCGCGGGGTTGCGCGGGCGACGCGACGAGAGTCCCTGCGGGGGGAGAGGGCAACGCACGCGGCCGGACCTGAGTGGGCTGGCGGGCCGGCCATATGCTGCCGTCGGGCGCGAACCGCGAGGTCGTGCGTGCGGACTCAGCCGCGTTCGGCACTTCGAGCGACCAGCGCCCAGGGCCCGGCCAGCCGGCCTCGATTCGCAGGCGGCGCGAGCAGCGGTGAAATCCCGCCGCCCAGCCGTCAGGCGAGCCAGGCGCGCCCCGCCTCGGCCGGACGCGTGAGCGCGTGCACCGAGCAGAGCCGGTCGACGGAGACGTGCGTGTAGATCCCCGCAGTCGATGGCTACGCGTGCACTAGCATCTCCGTCAGGTCGCGGATGTCCGCGCCGCCGTCGCGCGTCAGAGTCGCCCTTCCATGCCGGAATAGGTTACCGGTCCCTAGAGTCCTGCTCAATCGCTTGACGTAGCCATGAATCCGCTCAGTCAGGCGGGAGGGGCGGATCCGCTCTCCTCGCGCGCCGAGGAAACGCGCCGGCGGATTGCCACCCCCACGCAGGCGCGCGACGAGTGTCGGCCGCGAGCGATCGCGATTGCGCGCGACCCAGCCCCGGGCGCGGCCGCCGACCGGGACTACGCGGTCCTTGCCTCCCTTTCCCTTCCGGATGAAGACCACGCCGCTCTCGGTGTCCACTTCGTGGGACCCGAGGCGGATCACCTCGGCGCGCCGCATTCCGGTGGAATGCATGACCTCGAGGATTGCGCGACTGCGCAGGCCGAGCGGGGCATTGACGTCGGCGCACCGCACGAGCTCCACCTCGTCCGGCGCAAGCACGGCGCGAGGGAGGCGCCGGGTCATCCGGGGGATCGTCAGCTCCGCCGAGGGGTCGATGGCGAGTCGATGGGTGTCCACCGCCCAGCGGAGCCCGAGACGCACCGCCCTGCGGTGGCTGATCCGGGAGCTCCATGTGTGCGGGTGCCCGCGGGCACTGCACGAGCTGACGACGCTCGCCCGGTACACCTCGAGCACCGCGAGGGTCACGAGCTCGGGCCGCGCCCAACCCTGACGATCCACCCATCGGGCGAAGCGGCGCAAGCGGATCATGCGCGTGAGCACCGTGCTCACGGCGTGTCCGGCCGCCGCGAGCCAGGCGCGATACTCGTCGAGTCTCTCGGTGAGGTCCCGCGTTCCGCCGGGACTCAGCGCGGCGCCCCCGCTCGCTGGCGCATGGGTGACGTCAGGCGCATGGCGTCGTCGTCGGTGCGGATTACGCGAGGCGTGAGGAAGACGAAGAGCTCGGTCTCGACGGTCTGCCGCTTCGCCCCGCCGAAGAGCCCTCCGAGGAACGGGATGGAGGAGAGCAGCGGCAGACCCTGCTGGCGGGACTCCCGCACGCGGTCGGTGAGCCCCCCGAGCGCTACGGTCTGGCCATCACGGACCAGCAGCTGGGTCCGCAGGCTCCTCGTCGCGATCACGGGCGCATTGAACGCCACCTCGGCCGTGGCGGTCGAGACCTCCTGTGTCACCTCCAGCTGGACCGAGCCATCGGTGCTGATGGTTGGTCGGACCGTGAGCTTGGTCCCGACGTCCCGATACTGCACGACCTGATCGCGGGACGCACCGTCCGTGGGCAGGGAACGCTGGACCTGCACGAACGGACGTTGTGTCCCGACGTTGATCTCGGCGATCTGGTTGTTCGTCGCGAGGACGATGGGTCGTGTGAGGATCTTCACATCGCCCCGAGCGGCCGCGGCTCGGAGCGTCCCGTCGATCTCCATGCCGCCGATCCCCATCACCTTGAGCGCGAAGTCGCCGAGGCCGCCAGTGCCGAGTGATCCCTCGATGGTCGCTCCGGTGTTGCCGATCGCTGTCGGCTGGAGCACGCCCTCGACACTGAACTCGAGCGAGCGGTCGCGCCGCACCTCCGCAACGAGGACTTCGATGAGGACTTGGAGCGGGCGCACGTCGAGAGCGTCGACCACCGCGCGGATGAGGGCGATGTCGTTCGCATTGGCTCGAACCAGCAGGCTGTTACCTCGGGGATCGGCGACGACCGTCAGTTCACCGCTCAAGGTCGCGGGGCGGTTGGTAAAGGCTCCCGGAACTGGCGCTGGGGCCGGTTGAGCGCCGATCTGGTTCGCGCGCAGGTCGTCCGCGAGCGTCGGGACCCGACCGGACCCCTCCGTCGATCCGCCCCCGCGTCCGTAGAGCGCGTTCACCGTGGATGCCACGTCCACTGCACGCGCGTGCTGGAGCGGCACGAGATGGAGTTCGACCTGCGTCCCCGGCCGGGGTGCTCCGCTGGCGACGCCCGGCGGCAGTCGAGGCGCCTCGCGTGGACGCACCCGATACAGGCGCGCAGCGGTATCGTCCACAATCTCGAAGTTCTGGCTCTCCACCAGCCCTCGGAGCATCGGCAGGATGTCTCGACGTCGCACAGGGCCCGGGCTCTCGAGCGTCACCGGGCCAGTGCCGGAGCCGGTGAAGAGGACGGCCCTATCCAGATGCTGGCCGAGCAGTTGAACCGCCGTCCGAAGGTCGGTCCCGACGATCCGGACGTGGATGTTGCCGGCGCTCGAGTCGGCGACCGCGACCTGAGCGCTTGACGCCGCGGGCGCGAGCAGGGCTCCGAGCAGGCCCAGTGAATATCGACCGACGCGAGTCACGGACGCGGCCCCTTCAGCAAGATGGTCCACGTGGTGTCGTTCCACTGTAACGTGGCGGAGCGCGCGGCGAGTGCCGTGATCCTGAAGCCGGCGAACCGGTCCCCCGGTCGGACGACCTCATCGCCTGAGGTCCCGGGAATCCCGGACAGCACACCGCGCCACGGCGGGCCCCCGACGATCGCCTTGAGTTCGATGTCCGGAAGCACGATCCCGGCTGGCGCGGGTACGGGCACAATTGATGCCTCCAGTGCCGGATCATCTGGGGGCGGCGCCAGGCGGAACGGTGAGCGCTCCAACGCGAGGTCCGTGATCCGGATGAGTGAGTCGCGATCGGGCCACGGTCGCGTCGCTGCGCGCTCCTCCCGAGTCACCTCGGCAGGGGTCACCCGCATGGCCGACCGCACGCGCGTCCCCGCGACCAACGTCGCGGCCGCGAGCGCAAGGCCGCTGATGACGGGTCCCCTCATGTCCCGCGACCGACGGTGCTGATGCGAACTAGAGCTACGACCTCAAGCTCCACTCTGAGTACGTCAGCCACGGATGCGTCGGCGCCCACAGCTGGCTGGAACAGGTGCAGTCGCCGTACGCGGATGATGGTCGGGCCGACCTCGAGTTCGCGCAGCAGCGCGAACAGAGCCGGGGAACTGGCGGTGAGCTGTACTCGCATTGCGACGCGGCGCGGGCTCGGCGCGGTCTCGATGCTCGGTCTCGGTGTCGCTTCATGAACCTGTGCGCCGGCGAAGTCTGCGAGCTGGGAGATCCGTTGCGCGAGCTGCGAGTGAGCCTCGGACTCGCTCCGCACATCGAGGGCCGACGACTCCAGGACCGTCAGGCGACGCATGGCGCTGCCGGAGTCGCGCTCGAACGGCTTCAGTGCTGCGCGCAGCTGGCGTGCTCGCTCAAGGGCTTCGCTGGACCGAACGTAGCCGGCCAGTGCATCCGCTTCGAGTGCCTGAATGTGGGCCGGTCCCTTCGCCGCCAGCACGAGAACCGTGAGGATCGCCGCGCCGATCCGGACGGCGCGGCGGTCACGCGAGTGGAGGCTCTGCATGATCGTCATCGGCGCAGGCCCCCACGGTAGCCATCTACCGGACCGGGCACAAAACTGAACGTCACCGTCGCGCGCTGCAGCTCCATTCCAAGTGCGCTCTCGCGCGCCAACGCTCCCTGAAGCGCCGGGCGCGAGAGCCCGGGAACGTCGCCATAGTCGCCGATGAGGTCGGTCGTGACGGGAGCGACGACCGTCAACGTGACTCCGGCACTATCGAGCACCGCCTGCACGATCGCGCTTCGCTCCGGTAGCGCGATCGCGAGCCCGCCGAGCACCTCGGTCACGTGGCGCGTCTCCGACTCGATCATCGCGATGGCCTGACCGAGCTCGAGAGCACGCACGGCGGCATCGCTGGCGTCGAGTTCGTGACGAATGGACGCAGCGAGCGAGGCAGCGCGCTCAGCCTGGACCCGATATGCCGCCGTCGGAGCAAGCGCAGCAACGGCCAGCAGGATCGCGAGCGCCGCCAGCAGGAGGGAGATCCCACGCCGTCGCGCCCGCGCGAGGCGACTGGATCGAAGTGGATCAATGACGAACTCGGGAGACTCTCGAAGGGTTGCGACCATCCACGCCGCGTCGGCCAGGGGCGCCACCTCTGCATTGGGAGGGATCGGAAGGAGTCCCGAGAGCACGACTCCAGCCGCGGCGGCGGACCTCGCGATCGCCTCGACCTGCCGGGCATCCGCCGCGGCGGCCCACCATCCGTCCGCGCGGCGGATCGGATCAGTCGTCGCGAGGGTGCCGGTCGCGCCGAGGAAGAACGACTCGGGCGAGGAGGCCAGCAGCTCCCGCACGCGCTCCTCCGACTCGTCGGGCGCGACACCGAAGAGGCGCTTAACACGCATTCGCGACCTGTCGAGTGCGACGAAGACGAGAGTCCGTCCGCGCGTTCGCGCTGGGATCGAGTCGAAGACCTGGGTCCATGACGGCTCATGCGCCGGGTCGGATGACAGGTTCAGGTGAAGCAGGTCCGAGCGGCGCGAGCGCTTCCGAAGCACGACGGCGACCTCGCCCGCGCGAAGGGTGATTCCGACCCTGGCTCCCATCACCAGCTCCGTCGCGAGATGACCGCGAGATGGGACCCGCCACGGCCGATCTCCCAGCGTTCGTGACGGACCACTGCCCTCCGCGATGCATGGAGGCTGGCCTGTACCTGCCACGTGCGCGGCCGCAGGAGCACGATGCTCGCGACCGAGGCGAACGAGCCGGTCAGATCCGGCGCAAGGGCCGAAGGGACAAGGTCCAGCAACTCACGGTGGTCGGCTGGCATCCATCCATCAGATCGACGACGGACGATCTCAGCGACGAGCGCCGGAGAGAATCCGGGAACGGCCGTGAGGACGGCCGGGGACGCATGCAGGATGTCGATGTGGAATCCGCCCTCTGTCGCGAGGTCTCGTCTCGCCGATGCGAGGGACTCTAGGCCGCGTATCGCTCCCAGCTCCTCGACCGATCCAACACGGTCGTTGCGGGGACCGATGCGGTCACGCGCCGAGTACCACCCGTACTCGGCGCCGTAGTGTAGCATATCGCCGTCGACGTCCGTCCAGTCGAGGAAGGATTCCACCGCGACCCTGGCCGCAGACCGATCCAGTACGGCACCGAGATAGGCGTGCAGCGCGGCAGGACCAGTCGCGTTCACGTCGAGTCGCGCTTCGGACGACACGATCGCCACGTCGCAATCCAGTCGGGCCACGTCGCGCAGATGCTCGCCCAGCTCGTCGAGGTGCGCCCAGAGCCGCTCGCGCTCCGGGCCTGCCGGAGTGCGGTGTAGCGAATCGTCGAGCATCGCGACCGAGGACGCGACGCACCCGTGCGCATGCCATGCGGCAGTGGTGGCCAGCTGTCGGTTGTCGGCAGCGCGAAGACCGTCCTGACCGACGGCGGACAGGGCGATCCCCAGCGATCCGGCCGCGAGGAGGACCCACAGCACGATGATGAGAACGAATCCCCGACGGCTCATGGCGCCCTCCCGACCCCGAACACCAGCGTGTCGTGCCTCAGGAGAACTCCCACGGCCGCCGGCACGTGAAGGCTGCGCCCCCATTCAGAGAGCCAGCGCGCGGTCGATGGCGAGCGCTCCAGGTAGATGAGTGCGACGGGCGCTGGCGTCAGCGGCACGGAGATGGGGGTCTCGATTCCGGACCGCACGCTCACGGTGACACCGTTGGGCGACTCGAGGATCGCCACTTCGACCCGACAGCGCTCGCTGCCCCCGAATCGCGAGTCGCACCAGGTATCGAAGAGCACGGCGCGGGAGGCGCCGACGAACACCCGGGCGGTGTCCCCCGACGCGCTGGCGTTCGCGAACAGATCGCGGAGCAGAAGGGTCCCCGCCTGCGAAGTATCGTGGGAGAGGGTGCGTAGCTGCGTCCGCGAGCCGCTGTCGTGCAGCGTTGCCAGCAAGCCCCGGGCGCCCGCAACGATCAAGATCGAAACGGTGAGGGCCGCGAGGAGCTCGACGACGGTGAAGCCATCCCGTTCAGCGCGCATCGGCCTCTCCGCCCGTGCGGTAGACCGACGTCTCGAGCCACTCGACCGGCTCGCCGCCCACGGCGATCTCGATCCGATACAGATTCGGCAGGATGCGCGAGACGCGAATCGCGTGATTGTCGACGCGTCGGCGGCCGACCATCGCGTCGAGCTGCGGTGCCGACAGGATCTCCACCCGCGCGAGGATCGCCGCCGCGGCCGCCACCTTCCGCTCGCGCTCCTGGGCGCGCTCGAGCGCGAACGACGCCTGCCCGGCGAGCGCGGCCCACGCGAGTCCTGCGGTCGTGAGCAAGACGAGTGCGAGCAGCGCCTCCAGGAGGGCGATTCCTCGTCGACCATCAAGGCGCATGCGGACCTCCGGCCAGCACCGTCCAACGGACGCCGCCCGAATCGATTGCCACCCGGCCATCCGGATGCGCGATGACAAGCCAGGGGCCGCCGGAAGAGCCACGGTGCACGTCGACTCGCTCCCCTCGTCGGAGTGACTCCGAGCGGGCGGTGGCAACATCCCGCGCAAGCGTGACCGAAGATCCGTTCTGCGGCGTGCGCAATGCCGCGGCGGCGACGCCGCCGACCGCGCCGAGCATCGCGACCACGACGAGCAGCTCGATGAGGGTCGCACCTCGCCTGCTGCGGCTCATCATGTCGGCCGCACCGCATAGACGGCCTGCAGCATCGCGGCGGCGACGAACCCGACGGCCGCTGCAATCGCGAGAACCAGCGTCGGCTCGATGAGCTGGATGGCCCCGCGCGTGAGGCGCTCCGCCCGCTGCTCCTCCATGCGAGCGGCGAATGCCAGCATCGGAGCGAGGCGCCCCGTTGCCTCACCGGCGGCCACCAGCCGGTACGCGAGCGGAGTCACGACGCGAAGCTCTCGCAGTGCGCGCGAGACGGAGTCCCCCGCGGCTATGCGGTCCCTTGCTCGGAGCGCCCGCGCCTCGATCTCGGCATCGTCCGTCGCCCTGGCGGCGTGCACGATTCCGTGGCGCACCGGCACTCCGCTCTCCAAGAGCGCGCCAAGCGCGGCTGAGAATCGTGCCGTCGCGTTCGCTTCACGAACCGGCCCCACGCCCGGGAGCGCGAGGAGACGGCGGTGAAGCGCGCGTCGACCGCTCGCGGATTCCATGTGCCTCTGCGCGAGCAACGCGACAGCGACAAGGGAGATCATCGCCGGAAGGGCGAGGCTGCGTGCCGTCGTCGCGGTCGCGAGCACGAATCGCGTCGTGGGCGGGAGGCTCTGACCGAGTCCAGCGAGAATCGCCCCGAACCGCGGCAGGACCACCGCTACCATCACGGACATCGCGCCCAGTCCGGTGACCGCCACCAGCGCGGGGTACGCGAGCGCACGGCGAACGGCATGCCGTGTCGCGGCCCGATGCTCGGCCCACGCGGCCGCGTGCGCCATGGCGACCGCGAGCCCGGTCCCTGCTTCGCCCGCTCGCGCCATCCCGACGACGAGTGGAGGAATCCCGAGCGGGGCCGCCTCGAGCGCACCTGCAAGCCCCGTCCCTTCGCGCACGGCCGCCCGGATCGACGGGAGTCCCTCCTGCCACGTACCCGGTGCGAGCTCATGGAAGGCGGTCAAAGCGCGGCCCACCGGCAGTCCCGCAGCCAGCAGATCAGCCAGCATGCGCAGACCGACGGCGAGGTCGTCGGCCGGAAGTCCGGTCATCGAGTCGATCGGGCTCGACGCGCGCGTCACCGGCTCACCGGGCCACGCCACGAGGTCACATCCTCATCTTCGCCGGTCCCACCGATTGTGCCGTCACGTCCGAGCGTGTACAGGTCGTATCCGTCGCGACTGTCGACGCCCGGTGAGCGGTACCGGAACGGCCGACCCCATGGATCCAGCGGGACATTCTGTCGCAGGTAAGGTCCCTTCCACCGCTCCGCCGCCCCTGGATCGAAGGGCGCCTCACGCAGCACGCGCAGACCCTCCTCGCTGGTCGGGTAGTGGAGCAGGTCGATCCGGTAGGCATCGAGCGCGAGGGTGAATATGTCGATCTGCGCGCGCGCTGCCGTGCGTCGCGCTTCGCCGACGTTGCCGAACAGCGCGGGTCCCACGACGCTCGCCAGCGTCGCCACGATCGCGATCACGACCAGCAGCTCGATCAAGGTGAAGCCGCGCCGGCGCTCATTCACTGACGACACGAAGCACCTCGTCGAGGGTGGTGACATGCTGGCGCACGAGCTCCCATCCGTGCTCGCGGATCTGTCGCATCCCCTCCGCGCGCGCGATTGATTCGAGATCCTGCCTGCTCGCACCGCGAATCAGCGCGCCGCGGATACGTTCGGTGACCGTGAGTAGCTCGAAGAGTCCGGTCCGACCGCGGTAGCCCGTCCCACGGCACTTGACGCAGCCGCGAGCGCGGGGGGTCCGGACGGCACCCAGCGGCCGGCCGGCGAGCGGCGCGGCAAGGACCGGGTCTGCCTCGACGAGCTCGACGCAATGAGGACACACTCGCCGGACCAAGCGCTGGGCGAGGATCGCCTCGAGCGTGCCGGCGACGAGGTAATCAGCGACCCCGAGGTCCAGGAGGCGCGGGATGGCGCCCAGCGCATCGTTGGTGTGAAGCGTCGAGAGCACCAGATGGCCCGTCATGGACGCCTGGACCGCGATCTCCGCGGTTTCGCGGTCGCGCATCTCGCCGATCATGACGACATCGGGGTCCTGTCGCAGGATGGCTCGCAGCGCATGCGCGAACGTGATGCCCGCGTGGCGATGCACGGGGACCTGCGTCACACCGTCGAGCGCGTACTCCACCGGGTCTTCGACGGTGATGATCTTCTCCTTGTCGGCCGCCCGGAGTCGGAGGGCCGCATACAGGGTGGTGGTCTTGCCGCTTCCCGTGGGTCCGGTGACGAGGAGCATGCCGTGGGGCCGGCGGGTGACCCGCTCGATCCCCGCGCGCACCGTGGGCGGCATTCCGAGCGTCTCGAGGCCGATGGGTGCCGCACCACGGTCGAGGAGCCGCAGGACCACGCTCTCCCCGTGCACCGTGGGAATGGTGGCGACCCGCAGGTCGAGCTCGCGGTCGGCGAGTCGCACACGGATTCGTCCGTCCTGCGGGCGCCGGCGCTCGGCGATGTCGAGGTCGGCGATGGTCTTGATGCGCGAGACGACGGCGTGCTGCATCGGCCTCGGTGGCTCTGGGGCCGGGATGAGGACGCCGTCACATCGCAACCGAGCGACGAGTCCGTCGCGTGTCGCTTCGAGGTGCACGTCACTGGCCTCCGCGTCGGTGGCTTCCCGCAGTAGCAGGTTTACGTACCGGATGACCGGCGGCTGGTTCGCGAGATCGCGGACGTCGGCTGTGCCGTCGTCTTCAGGAGTGTCACCAATCCGCTCCAGCCCATCCACTCGCTCCATCTCGTTCGCGAGGCGTTCGATCGCCTGCTCCAGTTCCGCTCCGGACACGGCCTGGATGGTCACGCGCGATGAACAGTGCTCCGCAAGCTCCGAGATGGCCTCCTCCGAGGCCCCCGCGGCGACCCACAGCAACAACGACCCGTCCCCCGCGCCCCCCCGGGGACAGAGCCGATGACGGAGCAGGTACTCGCGCGTCACTCCCGCCGGCAGCTGGCTCGCCGCGTGATGCGATGACATGCCATGCCGCAGGGCAAGGAGGATGCCAAGCGCCGCGCGAGGTCAGCCACACACGCGCTGTTCCCTCGGGAGCGACTGGCGGCACGGTGCCCCGACCGTCGTCTCGTTCGGGGCCCCGTGCCGTCTCAGTTCGGACTGCGACTCGCCGAGTCAGCTTTCGCCGGGCCGCCCGACCGAGCCTTCTTCAGGTGACGGTAGATCGTCGCCCGGGAGCAGCCAAGCGCGTCGGCCGTACGCTCCGCGTTCGCGTCCGCCGCGGCGTGAGTGGCCACGATCTGCTCCGTCTTCTGTCGCCGGTGTCGGCGACCGCGCCGCGCTCCGAGTGGCAGCGCCTCCGGGACATGCGACAGCCGCAGGACGGCAGCGCCTGCCGCTTCGAGGACCGAGCGGTGCACGGTCAGACTGAGCTCGCGCAGGTTCATTGGCCAGTCGTGGCGGAGACAGGCATCGAGGAAGTCGTCCGACGGAGTCGGTGGCCTCACCAGGCGCAAGGCGTGAGCCGCCTCCCGCAAGTAGATGTCAACGAGCGACGCGATGTCCGCGCGGCGTTCGCGGAGCGTCGGCACGCGGATCATCCCTCCGATCAGGCGAGCATGCAGGTCCGGCAGGAAGCGCCCCTCGCGCACCAGATCGGCCAGCGGGACGTTGGTCAGCGCGATCACCCGGACGTCGACGGTGAACCACCGCTCGCAGCCGAGTGGCTGGACCCAGCCGTACTCGATCGCCTCGAGGAGCTGCTTCTGCACTGAAAGCTCGGCCTTCCCGATCTCCTCGAGGAGGAGTGATCCGCGATGAGCGGCCGGGAAGTCGCCGATGCGTTCCCGCGTCGCCCCGGTGAATGAGCCCACGAGGTGCCCGAAGAGCTTCGACTGAGCGAACTCCCGGTCGAGCCCGGTCATGTCCGTGCGCACGAACGTCTCGTGACGCCGCGGTGAGAGATCGTGGAGCGCCCGCCCCAAAAGGGTCTTGCCAGTCCCGGTCTCACCGCAGATCACGACGGACAGCGTCGGGTGCTGCGCCAGGCGGCGGACGGATATCGCGAGTCGCTTCGCGGCCGCGGAGCCGTGGAGGTCGAGCGATCGCGTGGCCGGCGTGACGGTCTCGTCGCGGACGAGCGAGAGGGGAGTGATGGCCTGGATGCTGCGCGCAGCCCGGCGTAGATGCTGCTCGATCCTGAGTTTCGACATGGTCCGCTCCGGGGGAAGGTCCGAGAGATCCTGCGGGGCGTTGATGCTCGCTCGGGGAGCGGTCGTCGGACACTGTAAGCACCTACAGGGGTCTGGTGGTGTCGCATCCGTCGCAGTCTGCCCATCTCGGTCACGAATGCGACCTGGCGCTTGGGCGAGTGCGGGAACGCAAGTCGTTGTATCGCCGGCGTTTAGGGGACGCGCAGAGCGGACCGGGCACGCACGTTGCCCTCCAGACGGGGAGTGAATCGTGCTCGGATGATCGATCCACCTCCCATCTGGATGCCCGTTATGCCCGCACTCCGACGCCTATTGTTTCGACTCGCTTCCGCGGTCCTCCTTCCCGCCATAGCGGCTGAGGTGGGTGCGCAGGCGCCCGAGGTCTCGGTCAGATACGAATCGGGGGGCACGATCGCCAACGGAACGCTCCTTACCGGATCGGCGCAGATGAACGTGGTGTTCCAGGTCTGCACTCCCAATCAGCTCACCAGCCTGCTCGCGAACCATGATTGGATCTCGAGCTCCACGTCGTTGACCCTGCAGGATGGTCCGTCGAACGACTGCTCCAATGGTGGTGCAGCGTGGATCGCAGAGGTCACCCTCCGGCCAGGGACGAACCGCTTCGAGATCGACGCGACGGACGAGTACTCCGCGAACGGCTTCTCCTCCGTCACGGTGCAGTACCTCCCGCCATTTCGGGCGAGTGTCGAGTCGCCGGCTGCGGGAGGGCTCCGGATCCCGAGATCCTATACTCACACGCTGCCCGTCACCATCACGAACAACGGGTCCGCCGCCAACGCGTTCTCCGTGAGCGTGAGTTGTGGCGCGCCGCTCTCCTCCTGTGGACCGTCCCCCTTCACCACCTCGACCCTGCAGCCCGGCGCGTCGGCGGTCCACGAGCTGACGGTCACGGCTGGCGCGACGTCGGGTTCCACGACGCTGACCGTCATCGCGGCCAGCGACCATCCCGACACGGCCATCGCCCCCGTGACGGTCACGGGCGCATCCGTACTGGCCCCGGAGGCCAACCGGGCGCGTGACACGCTGTTCGTGAGCCCGTCGTCCGCCCGCACGGCTCTGTTCCAGGTTCGGAATCCGGACCCGTTCGCCACGCGCGCCCTCTCCTTCTCGGTGAACGCCTGCGGCTCCAACACCAGCTGTTCGGTGTCGCCGGCATCCATCACGCTCGGCCCCGGCGCCGATACCACCGTCGCTCTCGCGTTCACCACTCCAGCGACGACTCAGACGACGCTGGTCGTGCTCTCGACGAGCGCGAGCGGCCCCACGCAGACACAGCTCGACACCACACGTGTCAAGGTCGGCTCCGCAGGCACACCGACCGTCAGCGTCAATGTCGCGGACTACAATCCGGGCACGTCCGTGGCTCGCGACCAGTGCCTGTCGATCGCCGCGGGCGCTGCGGCGGGCATCGAATGCGGCGCCCTGCGCGTCGCGCATGGCCTTCCGGGCGTGCGCACCATGGGGGTGGCGCGGGCGCCCACGATCCTGTTCCTGAGCGATCACGGGAATCCCAGGGTCCGGATCACGGCGAAGGTGTCGGTGGCGAACCTCGTGACTCCCGACAGCCTGCGTGCGACACTGAGCGTCCCCGGGATCGCGAATCTCACGCGCACCTGGGGATGGAACCCCGAATGCGGTTCGGCGACCGGCTGCATCATCACCTTCCCCATCGAGACGGCGGGCCTGCTCGCGAGCGGCAAGCACGACTTCACGCTCGAGGTCCGGATCGGGACGGGATCTCCGCCGACGGGTTCCGCCACGGGTTCGTTCGTGGTGATTGACACGAAGGACAGCTTCTTCGGTCGCGGGTGGTGGCTCGAGGGCCACGAGCGGCTCCTCTTCACCCCGGACACGACCCAGCGACTCTGGATCGGAGGCGACGGCAGCACGCGGCTCTACGTCAAGCGCAACGCGACCACGTGGACGGTCGACTCGAAGGTCACGCGCGCCGACACGCTCGTCTGGTCAGCGTCGGACGGGCTCTACCTGCGGCGCCTGCGGAATGGGGGCTTCGTCGGCTTCGACGCGCTGGGGCGGCATCGCCGGACCGTGAACCGACAAGGGCATATCACGCTCTTCGAGTACCGGAACGCGACCAGCCCGCGCCTGGCCTCGATCCAGCTGCCTGTCCCGTCGGGGAGCTCGGCTCAACCCGCCTTCTACTTCGACTACTCGACCGACACCTCGCGAGTCGTCCGCGTTCGGGCCCGCGGTCTCCTCGCGACGCAGATCGATACCACGTACCTCGAGAACGATGCGAACGGCCGATTGGAGCGAGTCATCGGACAGGCGAGGGACACGGTGCGGTTCCTCTATGCTGCGCCCGCGACGGTCGGCATCCTCACCGGGCGAGTGAATCGCTTGAACGATACCACCGTGTACCACTACAACGCCCACGGGACGGTGGACTCGGTCCGCATCAAGATGCGGACGGCAGCGGCCATCGTCACCCGATTCTGCGCCGCGGAGACTCGCGCACTCGTCGCCTGCGGCACGATGGCGGGCGGTGCCCTACCGGTCTGGCGCTTCCACTCCCGGCTCGATGGTGCGCGCTCTGACGTCGTCGACCACACCTCGTTCTACATCAATCGATTCGGCGCGCCGGACACGGTCGTGGACGCCACCGGGGCCCGCACCAGGCTCAAGCGTGCGAATACGAGCTTCCCCGCGCTCGTGACGGAGATGACCGATGCCGCCGGCCTGGTCACCGAGAGCCATTACAGCGCCCGCGGATTGCCGGACTCCACTCGGGTGCTGGGCCCCTACGGCACGAGCGCGAACGCTGTCAGTCGGATCCAGTGGCACGCCAAGTGGGACATGGCGACCAGCATGAGGTCGCCCACCGGCGAAGCCGACAGCATCTGGATCGACAATGCCACCGGGAACCGGCTCTGGCAGTTCCGCGGTAGCGACTCCACGAAGGTCAGGTACACGTACGACGGCCACAATCGGGTCGACTCGATCATCACGCAGGCGATCGGCGTGGTCGGGCGCGTCGAGTACGAGGGCGCGCTCGGGAACGTGTGGAAGTCGCGGAGCGCGATGGGCTTCATCACGGAGGCGCTGCAGGACGCGCGTGGTGTCGACACGCTCGTGTGGACGCCGACCGACTCGGCCCAGACCTCCGCGGCACGCACGAAGCAGATCGTCCGGTTCGACGCGGCGGGCCGACCCGTGCGGACGGAGACCCACGCGCCGAGCGTCGCATGGACGCTCCATCCCACGGCACCGGACTCGGCGACCGCCCCGTCGACGATCCAGGTCGTGGTGAACGAGTATGACAAGGAAGGACAGACGCTCTCGGTGCGCCGGTTCGCGGCCGTCGACTCGAGTTCGGGGGCGACCGCGAAGTCGATCATGACGTACGACGCGGCCGGTCGCGTGGTCACCAAGGCGGAATGGCATACCAGCGGTACCGAGGTGATGACCTACGATCCGGCCGGGAACCTCGTGAGCACCACGACGCGGCGCGGCTACGTGCTCAAGCAGACGTACGATGCGCTGAACCGGCTCATCGCGAGAACGACGCCGAAGGTGGAATACGGTCGCGCCTTCTGTTCCGAGTGCCACAGCTACACCCAGTTCATCGTCGGGAACGACTCCGTCTTCGCACCGGACTTCGGGTCTCAGGTCACGCCGAACCTCTACTCGAAGTCCCAGGTCTTCACGGCCGAGCTGACCCTCTTCGGCTTTGACGACGCCGGGCGGATGGTGCAGGCCGACAATCCGGATGTGCAGATCCGGCGGGGGTACTTCCCCAACGGCGCGCTCAAGGCGGATACGACCACGATGCGGGCCTACGACCTCGCCGCCCTCGTGCCATGGCCCACCGCGAATCGATCGGTCCTCGGCTACACGTACGACCTGAGCGGCCGCCGCCTCACGCGCACCGACCATCGGGGTGGCCTGCAGACCTACTCCTACGACGGCCTCGGCCAGCTGAGCGCGACCGCCGACCGGCCGACCGCCACCGGCGATACGGTGACGGTGACCTTCGGCTACGACGCGCTGGGGCGGCTCACCTCGCAGTCGATTCCCGACGCGAGCGCCACGGCGAGTTGGTCGTACGATGCTGAGGGGCATGTGACCTCGCGGACGGAAGAGGGCTTCTCGGACACGTTCCGCTATGACGCGCGCGGCAAGCGCATCGAGGTGACCGGCAAGCTTCACATGACCGACGCGACGGCGGGTGGGTTCCGTGCCGCCTATGACGGCATCGGCCAGCTCATCGCGAGCGCGACCGACGACCGCCCCGTCCCGACCTCCGACCGCACGACCGCCGACGCGCACGGGAACACGAAGGTGCGGTGGTCGAACCGCGGAGGATGGGGGGGCAACACTGAATCGCTCGATTCGGCCACGTTCCTCGGCCATCGGCTCGACACGCGCGTCGGGTCGCACTTCCCCGAGGGGCGGACCGGTCCCGGAGGCGTGGGACCCGCGATCTTCGAGGTGGACTCGCTCGCCCTCACGTACGACAACGGCGGCAACGTCGCCTACCAGACGAACATCCGTCGGCGCTGGATCGGCAACATCGGCACCGGCTACTCCATGCGCGGGAAGCTCGGGCACAGCTGGTCGTGGAACTTCTACGATGCGGGCGAACGGCTGCGCGCCTCGCAGAAGTCGGCGCCCTCGGACACCCTTGGCAAGATCAGCACGATCTTCGAGGAGTACTGGTACGACGCGCTCGGCCGCCGGGTCCTCGTGCGGACGCGGGTCGACAGCACGACGGCCTGCCCGGCGACGGAGGTCATCACGCCGGTGCGCTGCCAGCAGCAGATCCTGCGCACCACGTGGGACGGCGACCAGGTCCTGTTCGAACAGCGCGATCCGGCGGGCTACCAGTACACGAGCGCCGTCCCGAACGCCGGCGAGCGGGGGCCCTTGAGCGGGGGCGACGCCTGGTTCGGACATGTGCGCTACACGCAGACCGGCGCGATCGACAACCCGCTCGTGGTCTGGAAGAACAACGGGACCCCCAGGGTCCTGCACCGGAACTGGCGCGGGAACGTCGCGGGTGCGACATTCGCATCAGGGGCCGGGGCTGGCCTGCCCGACACCACGACGGTCTGGCCGGCGGCGATGTCCGACGTGTGGCACGCGCCGGATGATCAGCAGGCGTTGCCGACACCGAATGCCTGGCTGGGCAGCTTGGTCGCGGACGGGAAGGACGGTACGGGAACGCTGTATCGCCGGAATCGGTACTATGATCCGACGAGTGGGCGGTTCACGCAGCCGGACCCGATCGGGCT
>CAZPJF010000019.1:0-19353 GCA_964586095.1 uncultured Gemmatimonas sp.
CGTAGTACAGGCGCTCGGGGGTGGTGGGGTCGATGCGCAGCTTGGAGAAGTACATCGGGCGCGGGTTCACCGTCGTCGTGCGGCGCCAGGTGGTACCGGCGTCGTCGGAGCGCCAGAGGCCGGTCTGCGCCGAGTCGACGGGCACGCGCGCGGGGGCCTCGACGAGCGAGTAGACGACGTTGGGGGCCGAGGGCGCGATGTCGACCGCGATGCGGCCGAGCGATCCGGCGGGATAGCCGCCGCCAACGACCTTGGCCCAGGTCTCGCCGCCGTCGACCGACTTGTAGAGCGCGCTGCCGGGGCCGACGCCGTTCATGCAGCAGTTGGTGCGGCGCCGCTGGTACATCGAGGCGAAGAGGACCTTGGGATCGGCGGGCGACATCACGATGTCGTTGGCGCCGGTGTCGTCATCGCCCTTGAGGACGTTGCGCCAGGTGCGGCCGCCGTCGGTGGACTTGAAGATGCCGCGCTCGCCGCCGGGACCCCAGAGCGGGCCGGTCGCGGCGACGAAGACGACGTCGTCGTTGGTGGGGTCGAGGACGATCTCGTTGATGTGCTTCGAGTCGCGCAGCCCCATATGGGTGAAGGTCTTGCCGCCGTCGGTCGACTTGTAGACGCCCTCGCCCCAGCTGGTGGACTGGCGGTTGTTCGACTCGCCGGTGCCGACCCAGAGGAGGTCGGGATTCGTCTGCGAGATGGTGACGTCGCCGATCGACATGAGCCCCTCGTGCTGCAGGAGCGGGGTCCAGGTGGCGCCGTTGGACGTGGTCTTCCAGACACCGCCGTGGGCGGTGCCCACATAGTAGATGGCGGGGTTCCTCTCGTAGACCGCGAGGTCCGCGATGCGGCCGCTCATGGTGGCGGGGCCGATCGAGCGGAAGTGCAGCCCGTCGAACTCGGTGGCGACGGGGAGCTGGGCTTGGGCCGGCAGCGCGACCGCCGCGGCGACGGCGGCGACGGCGCGAATGGCCCGGTGAGGCAGGTGGATCACGGTGGATCTCCACGCACGGAGGGTGGGCGACTGGCCGCCGGCGGGGCCGGTGGCACGGGTAGAACGTACGGCGGGGCGGTTCCGCTGGGGAACCGATAGCTTTCCGCGCCATGCGCACGCTCCTTCGGCTCGTCGGCGTCCTGCTCGCCGTGCTCGTGGTCGCCGTCGCCGCCATCTGGTTCGGCGGGCGCGCCTACCTCCGTCGCTCCGTCGCCGCCCACAGCGGCTCGGTGGCGGTGCCGGGACTCTCCGCCCCGGTCGAGATCCTCTTCGATGCGCGCGGCGTGCCGCAGCTCTACGCGCGGACGGACGCGGATGCGCGGTTCGCGCTCGGCTGGCTCCACGCGAGCGAGCGCCTGTTCCAGATGGAGCTCACGCGCCGGATGGCCCGCGGTGAACTCTCGGAGCTGTTCGGTCCCATCGCCGGCGAGCTCGACGAGCAGCAGCGGCGACTGGGTTTCGCGCGGCAGAACGCGCGCGACCTCGCCTCGCTCGACGGCACCGTCCGCCGGTCGCTGGAGCAGTACGTCGCCGGGATCAACGCCTGGGTCGCGCAGGCGCGTCCGCTCCCGCCGGAGTTCGTGCTGCTCGGCTTCAAGCCGCGCCCCTGGACGGTCGACGATGTGAGCGTGGTCGGCTTCTACCAGAGCTGGTTCGCGCTCTCGCTCATGGACCGCGGCGCGGATTACCGAGAGGTCTTCGACCGGCTCGGCGGCGAGGCGGGGCGGCTCGCCAACGCGGTGCAGGCGTGGTCCGCGCCGTCGGTGCCGGGCGTGCTCACGGGGGCCGCGGCGCGCATGACCAGGGCATCGAACTCGTGGGTGGTCGCGCCGGCCCGTTCGGTGAGCGGCGGCGCGCTCCACGCGTCGGACCCGCACCTGGAGCTCTCGAGCGCGCCCGGGCTCTGGTATGCGGTCGGCATCCACTCGGCCGAGGGCCTCGAGGCGGTGGGGGTGACGGCGCCGGGGCTCCCGGCGGTCTCGATGGGGCACAACGGTGCCGTGAGCTGGGCGTTCACGGTCGCGCCGGTCGACCTCATCGACGAGACCCTCGAGCTCATCGAGGGCGCCGACACGCCCACGCCCCGCGTGCGGACGCGGGACGGTTGGGCGCCGGTGGAGGTGCAAGTGGAGTCGATCACGGTGAAGGGCGAGGCGCCGAGGGTCGCGCGGATCCTGCGCTCGCCGCGCGGACCCGTGATGGCGCTGCGCGGCGACACCGCGCGCGTGATGCACTGGGCGGGCTACGACTTCCCGGCCTGGTCGGTCGCGGCCGCCACCGAGGGGCTCATGCGGATGCGCGACTTCCCGACCTTCCAGCGCGTGGTGACGAGCGCGGGCGCGCTGAGCGTGAACTGGACCTATGCCGATCGCGCGGGGAACATCGGCTTCCAGCTCGGCTCGCCGCTCCCGATCCGCGACGGCTACGACACGTTCGTGCCGCAGCGCGGCACCGACGCGCGCGCCGAGTGGCGCGGCTACCAGCCGCTCGCGCGCACGCCCTTCGCGTCGAACCCGGCGCAGGGGTTCCTCGCGACGACCAACAGCCAGGTGGTCGACGCGTCCTGGCCCTATCGCATCCCGGGGTTCTACAACACCACGCGGAAGCTCCGCGCGACCTCGGCGCTGGCGGCCCCGGTGCGGTTCGACGTCGGTGCGATGACCGGGTTGCAGCTCGACCTCGTCTCCGGCAACGCCGTCCGCTGGCGCGAGCTCGCGGTGCGCGCGGCCGAGGCCGCGGGGGATGGCGCGGCGGCGGACCGGTTGCGCCGCTGGGACGGCGGGCTCGGCGCCGGCGACACCACCGCGACGCTCTGGGCCTACTGGTGGGAGCACCTGCCGCGCGCGCTCTTCGAGGACGAACTCGGGGCCGACTGGATGAAGGCGCGTCCCCTCACGGTGGCGGCGCTCTCCGACAGCGCCGACGCCTTCGCCGACGACCGGCGCACGGCGCAGCGCGAGACGCGCGACACGGTCGCCGCGCGCGCGATGCGGGCCGCGCTCGCGGAACCGTGGCGCCGGCCGCTCGGGGAGGCGCAGACGCTGACCGTGCGGCATCCGCTCGCGGGCGTGCGGCTCCTCGACCGCTGGCTCGGGCTCACGCGCGGCCCGTACCCGATCGGCGGCGACGATGCGACGCTCAACGCGGCGTTCACGGTGTTCGACACCACCACGCGCGCGTGGCGGGACGAGGCGGGACCGAGCATGCGGTTCGTGATGGACTGGGCGGACGTGGACGGCTTCACGCTGAGCCGCCACCTGGGCCAGTCGGGCAACCCGTTGAGCCCGCACTTCGCCGATTTCCTCCTGCCGCACCTCGCTGGGGAGACGTGGCCGATGCCCTTCACCCGGGCCAGGGTGGAGGCACGCGCCTCGAGCACGCTGACGCTGGTGCCGCGGCGCTGATCCGGGGGACGACCCTCGGCCCGCGAGGGGCGATCGGGGCCGGACGAACGGCCCCTCCTCTCCTATAGAATGCCCGGGCCCCGCCGATACTCATCGGCAGGTCCCATGCGCCCCTTCCTCCCGTTTCGCCCTCTTTTCGGCACCGCCGCCCTCCTCGGGGTCGCGGCGCTCGGCGCCTGCAAGAAGGAGATCGCCGCCCCGGCGCCGATCGCCGGCATCGTCGTCGTGCAGGGGGCGGACCAGGCGGCGCAGGTGGGACGCGCGCTGCCGGTGCCCGTGATCCTGCGCGCGGTGGACTCGCTCGGGAACGGCCTCGAGGGCCGTACCATCACGCTCGTGATCGGTGCCGGGGGCGGCACGGTGACGCCGACCGCGGCGGAGACGAACAACCTCGGCGAGATCAGCGCCGTGTGGACGCTGGGCCCGAGCGCGACGCTGCAGACGCTGATCGCGACGGCGCCCGAGCTCGAGCCGGTGCTCGTGCAGGCGGGTGGCATCGTGCCGGCGCAGGTCGTGATCGCGCAGGGGAACAACCAGACCGCGCGTGCGGGCACCGCGCTGCCGACGCAGATCGTGATCCGCGTGCTCGGCGCGAACAACGTGCCGATGGTCGGGATCCCCGTGGCGTTCCAGGTGACGGCCGGCGGTGGCAGCTTCACGCCGCAGACCGCGAACACCAACAGCACTGGCGAGGTCACCGTGCGTTGGACCATCGGCGCGGCGGCCGGCACCAACACGGCGAGCGTGCAGGTCTGGACGCTCGATCCGGTGGTGCTGACGGCGACCGGGACGCCGTAGCGGAGGTTCGGGCGGTGAGGACGGGCGGTGAGGATTCCCCCGACCACCGCACCCCGCTCTCCCGACAGCGCGGGCCGCCGTCGCACCCGACCTTAGGGAGGCACCAACCCGGAGGTCGACGATGCCGTCGGTCACCACGCTCCCTGCACACCCGGTCGCGCGCCGCAGGACGCTGGACGCGAACGAGGCGGTCGCGTCCGTCGCGTACCGCATGAGCGAGGTGATCGCGATCTACCCGATCACGCCCGCGTCGCCGATGGGCGAGCACGCCGACGCGTGGAGCGCCGACGCCAAGCCCAACCTCTGGGGTCGCGTGCCCGAGGTGACGGAGATGCAGTCCGAAGGGGGCGCGGCCGGTGCGGTGCATGGCGCGCTCATGACCGGGGCGCTCACGACGAGCTTCACGGCTTCGCAGGGCCTGCTGCTCATGCTCCCCAACCTCTTCAAGATCGCCGGCGAGCTCACGCCGTTCGTGCTGCACGTCGCGGCCCGGACGGTCGCGACGCACGCGCTCTCGATCTTCGGCGACCACAGCGACGTGATGGCTGCGCGTCCCACGGGGATGGCGCTCCTGTGCGCGGGGAACGCGCAGGAAGCGCAGGACCTCGCCGCCGTGGCGCACGCGGCCACGCTCGGTGCGCGCGTGCCGATCCTGCACTTCTTCGACGGGTTCCGCACATCGCACGAGATCGCCACGATCGCCCGGCTCGATGATGAGACGCTGCGGGCCCTCGTGGATGAGGAGGCGCTCCGGGCGTTCCGGGGGCGCGCGCTCGATTCCGACGCGCCGTCGATCCGCGGCACCGCGCAGAACCCGGACGCCTGGTTCCAGGGGCGCGAGGCGTGCGAGCCATTCTACGCCGCGTTCCCGGGCGTGCTCGACCGGACGCTCGACCGCTTCGCGGGGCTCACCGGTCGCCGCTACCGCCTGTTCGACTACGTGGGGGCGCCCGACGCGGAGCGTGTGCTCGTCCTGATGGGCTCCGGCGCCGAGTGCGCGCACGAGACGGTCGACTGGCTCACCGCGCGCGGCGAGAAGGTCGGCGTGCTCAAGGTCCGGCTCTTCCGTCCCTTCTCCGCGGCCCACTTCCTCGCGGCGCTGCCTGCCACGGTGCGGCACCTCGCCGTGCTCGATCGGACCAAGGAGCCGGGGGCGAGTGGGGAGCCGTTGCTGCAGGAGGTCGCGCTCACGCTGGTCGACGCCGTCGCGCGCGGGGCGCGCCCCGCGATGCCGCGCCTGATCGGCGGACGATACGGCCTCTCGAGCAAGGAGTTCACGCCGGCGATGGTGCGCGCGGTGCTGGACGAGCTCGCGCGGCCCGAGCCGGCCCGACGCTTCACCGTCGGCATCCGCGACGATGTCTCGGGGAGCTCGCTCGCGTGGGATCCCGAGTTCGACCTTGAGCCCGACGACGTGCAACGTGCGCTCTTCTTCGGCCTCGGCGCCGACGGCACGGTCTCGGCGAACAAGGCGACGATCAAGATCATCGGGGAGCACACACCGCTCCACGCCCAGGGACACTTCGAGTACGATTCGCGCAAGGCGGGCTCGACGACGGTGAGCCACCTGCGGTTCGGGCCGCGGCCGATCCGGAGCACGTACCGTGTGCGGCGGGCGCAGTTCATCGCCGTGCACGATCCGGCGCAGCTGGAGCGGCGCGACCTCCTCGCGGCCGCGATGCCGGGCGCCACGGTGCTCGTGAACACCGCCGTGCCGGCCGCGCGCTTCTTCGACGCGCTCCCGCTCGAGGCGCAGCAGCGACTGCTCGACCGGCGCTGCCGCGTGTGGGTGATCGACGCGCAGCAGGTGGCCGAGCGCGCCGGGCTCGGCCGGCGCATCAATACCGTGATGCAGGCGTGCCACTTCAAGCTGTCGGGCGTGCTGCCGCTCGACGAGGCGATGGCGCACATCAAGGCGAGCGTGGTCGCGACCTACGGCCGCCGCGGCACCGAAGTGGTGAAGCGGAACCTCGCGGCCCTCGATGCGGCGCTGGCCGGGCTCTCGGAGGTCGCGCTCCCGGCCGCGCCGACCACCGGGCGCCGGCGCGCGCCCGCGGTCCACGGCGCTGCGCCCGACTTCGTGCAGCGCGTGACCCGACTCCTGCTCGAGGGGAACGGCGACCTCCTCCCCGTGAGTGCGTTCCCGCCGGACGGCGCCTGGCCGACCGGCACGGGTCGCTTCGAGAAGCGGGCGATCGCGCAGGAGGTGCCGGCGTGGCACGAGGACCTCTGCGTCCAGTGCAACTTCTGCTCGATGATCTGCCCGCATGCGGCGATCCGCACCAAGGTGTTCGCGGCCGAGGCGCTGGCCCACGCACCGGAGGGGTTCCCGTCGATCGCGCAGGACGCGTACCCCGCGCTGGACGGCACCCGATTCACCGTGCAGGTCGCGCCCGAGGACTGCACCGGCTGCGGGCTCTGCATCGAGGTCTGCCCGGCGAAGGACCGCCGGCAGCCCAGCCGAAAGGCACTGATGGCCACGCCGCTCGACGCCATCCGCGCGCGGGAGCGGGAGCGGTTCGCGTTCTTCGAGACCATCCCCTCGGCGCCGCTCGCCGGCATCGCGATCGAGAAGCGCACGGCGGCGCTGCGGCTGCCGCTGTTCGAGTTCTCCGGTGCCTGCGCCGGTTGCGGCGAGACCCCGTACCTCCGGCTGCTGACGCAGCTCTTCGGTGACCGGCTGGTGCTCGCGAACGCGACCGGGTGCTCGTCGATCTACGGCGCCAACCTCCCCACCACACCCTACACGACCGACGCCGAGGGTCGCGGGCCGGCGTGGGCGAACTCGCTCTTCGAGGACAACGCCGAGTTCGGCTTCGGGATGCGGCTCTCGCTCGACGCGCTCGCCGGCAAGGCGCGGATGCTGGTGGAGGCCGTGGCCCCGCGGCTGCCCGCGGGCCTCGCCGAGGCGCTGCTCGCGCCGCGCGGCTGGGACGATGGGTACATCGCCGAGCAGCGCGCGCGCGTGGCGCGGCTGCTCGAGGCGCTCGAGGGGGACACGGGGCTGCCGGCGCGCACGCTGCGGCACGTCGCACGGCACCTGGTCCCGCGCTCGCTCTGGATCGTGGGCGGCGACGGCTGGGCGTACGACATCGGCTTCGGCGGGCTCGACCACGTGCTCGCCTCGCATCGCAAGGTGAACGTGCTCGTGCTCGACACCGAGGTGTACTCGAACACCGGAGGGCAGGCGAGCAAGGCGACGCCGCTCGGCGCGGCGGCGAAGTTCGCCACGGCAGGGAAGTCCGGGCGCAAGAAGGACCTGGGCCTGCTCGCGATGAGCTACGGGCACGTGTACGTGGCGCAGGTCGCGATGCAGGCGCGGAGCCAGCAGACCGTGGACGTGCTGCTCGAGGCGGAGCGGCACCCGGGGCCGAGCCTCGTGATCGCGCACTGCCCCTGCATCGCGCACGGGTACGACCTGCTCGCGAGCCCGCGGCAGCAGAAGCGGGCCATCGATTGCGGGATGTGGCCGCTCTACCACTACGACCCGGCGCGGGTGGCCCGTGGCGAGTCGCCGCTGGTGCTCGACTCGCCGGAGCCGCGGCTCGACGTGGCGAGGTACATGGAGGAGGAGGCGCGGTTCCGGATGGTGGAGCTGCGCTCGCCGGAGCGCTACGCGTCGTTGCTGGCCGCCGCGCGCGATGCGGTGAAGCAGCGGCGCGCGCTCTACGAGCAGATGGCGCGCATCCACCTCCCGCCGGAGCACGCCGATGGTTGACCTGACGACGACCTGGCTCGGGCTCTCGCTGCGCAGTCCGGTGATCCTCGGTGCGAGCCCGCTGACGCACGACGCCGACGCGGTGGCGGCGGCGGTCGAGGCCGGTGCCGGTGCCGTGGTGATGCACTCGCTGTTCGAGGAGCAGGTGGTGAACGAACAGATGGCGGCGCACCACTTCATCGACGCGCGGATCGACGCCGATGCGGAAGCGAGCGGCATCCTGCCCGACATGGACGTGTTCTCGCTCGGTGCGGAGCCCTACCTGCGCCAGCTGCAGCGGCTGAAGGACCGCGTGACGGTGCCCGTCGTCGCCTCGCTCAACGGGACGACCCCGGGCGGCTGGACCGACTTCGCCCGTGCCTGCGAGGCGCGCGGCGCCGACGCGATCGAGCTGAACCTCTACGACGTGGTCACCAGCGAGGACGAGCACGCCCGGCACGTGGAGGACCGGCAGCTCGCCGTGGTGTCGGCGGTGACGCATACCGTCGACATCCCGGTGACGGTGAAGCTGGGGGCGGCCTACACGTCGCTGCCCGCGCTCGTGAAGCGCCTGGGCGATGCGGGGGCCGCGGGGGTGACGCTCTTCAACCGCTTCTACCAGCCTGACATCGACCTGGAGACGCTGGGGGTGGACCGGCGCCTGCAGCTGAGCACCTCCCGTGAGCTGCCGCTCCGGCTCCATGCGCTCGCCATCCTCTCTCCCCGCACGGCGCTCTCGCTCGCCTGCACCGGCGGCGTGCACACCGGCCAGGACGCGGCCAAGGCGATCCTCTGCGGCGCGGACGTGGTGCAGGTGACGTCGGCGGTGCTGGAGCACGGGCCGGCGCGGATCGGTGCGATCGCGCAGGCGCTGCGCGCGTGGCTCGCCGATACGGGGTACGTGAGCAGTGACGAGGCCCGGGGCGTGCTCGCCCTGGGGAGTGCGCCGAACGCGCAGGTGTGGGAGCGGTTGAACTACATCCGGCTGCTGGACGGATGGAGGACCCGGGTCAGGTGACCCGGAAGTTCCGCATCATCCCCATGTCCTCGTGCTCGAGGATGTGGCAGTGATAGAGGTAGAGCCCGGTGTGCGCGGTGAAGGTCACCTGGAGGCGCACCGTCTCGCCGGGGAGCACGAGCACGGTGTCCATCCACCCGTCGTCCACGATCCCCTCGCGGAGCGCGTTGGCCGGGTCACCGCCGGACCGGCCGACCACGCGGAACTGCCGGCCATGCAGGTGGATGGGGTGCGCCATCTGCATCCCCATGGGTCCGCCGGCGTTGGTGAACTCCCACACGTGCGTCGAGCCGGCGCGGACGGTCTCGTCCTCGGCCGCGTCGTGCATGTCGAACGCACGTCCCGCGAGGAACCACTCCATGCGACGGAAGGTCATCGGGATGGACCGCACCGGCGCGTCGGCTGCGCGGGCCCAGCGGCGGTCGAAGGTCGCGAGCCGTGCCGGCAGCGTCGCCGTCGCGCGTTCGCGCCGCGCGATGGTGATGCCGAGCAGCGTGAGGGGCGCACCCAGCGGCACGGCGCCCTCGCGTGTCGCCGTGCCGCCCATCATCCCCATCCCGCGGCCGCCCATGTCGAGGCCCGCATCGGCGATGGGGAAGCCCTCGCTGCGCAGTGCGAGCGTGCTGCCCACCGTGCGCCGGCTCAGGTCGAGCCAGAGCTCCACGCGCTGCGCGGGAGCGAGCGTGACGCACCGGCGCTCGATGGGCCGCTCGAGCAGGCCGCCGTCGGTGCCGAGGACGGTCATCGGCGTGCCGTCGCTCCACGCCAGCTTGTAGATGCGCGAGTTGGAGGCGTTCAGGATCCGGACGCGGTAGGCGCGCGTGCCCAGCGCCCACTGCGCCTCGGGCCGTCCGTTCACCAGCATCACGTCGCCGGTGAACCCCATCTCGCGCTCCATCATGCTGGCGGCGTAGCGGAACTGCCCGTCCGCGTCGAACGACCGGTCCTGCAGCACGCAGGTGAGGTCCGCCTCGCCGGACGGGAGGCCGAGTGACTGCTCCTCGGGGTCGGTCACGATGAGCAGCCCCGCCAGGCCCATGTTCACCTGCGGGCCGGTGCGCTCGTGCGGGTGCGGGTGGTACCAGTAGGTGCCCGCCCGGTTCTCCACCGTGAACTCGTACAGGTACTCGCCACCCGCGGGGACCGCCTTGTGGGGATGGCCGTCAGCCGCCTCGGGCACGTCGAGTCCGTGCCAGTGCACGATCGATGGCTCCGCGAGCTGGTTGTGGAACCGGATGCGCACCTTCTGTCCGCGCACGAAGCGCAGCGTGGGGCCGAGGAACGAATCACCCGGATCGCCGAGTGCGGAGGCGGGGCCCTTCACCACGCTGCCGCGGAACCGCCACACGGTGGTGGCCCGCTCGCCGCGCAGGCGGACCTCGGCGGGCGCGGCGATGAGGGTGAGCTCGACGTCGGGTTCGAAGTCGCCCGGGACGGCCGGGTCGCGCGGTGAGAGGGGCCAACGGAGGCGCTCGAGCGCGGCAGCGGAGGAGCGCACGGCGGCATCGAGTGCGCCCGTGAGGCCGAGTGCGACGAGTGCGCGCCGGGAGAGTGTCATGCGGCGGAAACTCGCCGCCCGGGCGGGCTGCCGCCATCCTGCATTGCCCTGACAGCCCCGGCGTCCCCGGCGGTGCGGGCGGCAGGACGAGGCCTAGATTCACGGCATGCGATCGCACGCCCTCCCCTCCCCCGCACGCCGAATGCCCACTGCCCTCGTTGCCGCCGCGCGCCGCGTCACATGCGCGCTCGCCGTGTCCCTCGGGACCGCGCCCCTCGCGACCGCGCCCCTCGCCGCCCAGCAGTATCCCACCGCCTGGGATGCCGCCCAGCTCGAGCGGCCCGCGGTGAAGGCGGCGCTCGCCGAGCTCGAGCGGGCCTTCCCGTCGCAGGTGGACGAGTGGATCCGCATCGCGCAGATGGTCGGCAAGTCCGGCCACGAGCGGACACGCGGCGCCTACGTGAAGGCCGAGATGGAGAAGGCCGGCCTGTCGGTGACCGTCGACTCGATCGGCAACGTGACCGGCGTGCGCAAGGGGACCGGCGGCGGCCCCACGATCGTCTTCGCCGCGCACATGGACATCGTGCACTCGGTGGAGACCGACCTCACCGTGCGGCGGGCGGGCGACACGCTCCACGCGCCCGGCATCTTCGACAACAGCGCGAGCGTGGCGAACATGCTGGCCGCGATCCGCGCGCTCAACGCGGCGAAGGTCACCACCACGGGCGACCTGGTGTTCGTCGGCACGGTGCAGGAGGAGCTCGGGTTGCGCGGCATGGCGTACTGGCTCGCGCACCATCCGAGGCCCGACCTCCTCATCGCGATGGACGGCGGGCTCGGCCCGGTGAGCTACGGCGCGCTCGGCATCTACTGGACGCGCTACCGCTTCAAGGCCGACGGGGCGCACACGCTCAACTCGCGCGGCCGGCCGACGCCGGTGAGGGCGCTCGCCGATGCGATCCCGCGGATCTACGCGCTGCAGCCGCCGCCGCTCCCCAACGGCGCCGTGATCAACATCGGCCAGGTGCACGGCGGCGAGATCTTCAACGGGATCCCGCAGGACCTCTTCTTCACGGTGGACCTCCGCTCGCCGGACCCCAAGCTGCTCGACTCGCTCGACCGCCGCATCGGCGCCATCGTGCAGGAGTCGGCCGATCGCGAGCGGGTGCAGCTCGTGGTGGAGGTGGAGCAGAAGAACGGCGCCGGCGGCACCGCGGCGATGCTCGAGCCCGCGCGGCGGCATCCGCTGGTGCAGACCGCGATCGACATCCAGAAGCAGCTCGGCGTGCGCTTCGGGATGTCGGGGGCGGCCGAGGCGGTCGCGAGCGGGAGCACCGATGCGAACGTCGGGGTGGTCGCCGGGATCCCGAGCATCAGCATCGGGCGCTCGTACGGCGGCGACCAGCACACGCTCTCCGAGTGGGCCGACTGGCCGAGCGCGCTGCTCGGCACGAAGCTCACGCTGCTGCTCGCGACGACGTTCGGGGACGGGATCCGGCCGGTGGGGCCGCGGTTCGTGCCGTGACGCTCGACCGGCGCGGCTTCGTGCGGGTCGCGAGCGGGGCGGCGGCCGCACTCGCCGTTCCCGATGCGACCGCGGGCGCGAGCCGCCCGGGCCACCCATCGCACGCGGCCCCGCGGCCTGCCCCGCGCCGCTGGCCCGGCTACGACGACGCGATCGTCATCGATGCGCTCGGCGGCCCGATCCAGTTCAACATCCCGCAGGAGGGGCTCCCGCTGCGCCCCGCCGTGCACGAGGCGGTGCGCGCGTCGGGGATCACGGCGCTCAACCTCACGGTGAACGCGCCCGCCACGGGCAGCACGGATGCCTTCACCGCTACGCGCGCGAAGGTCGAGGCGTGGCACGCCGAGATCGAGGCACATCCCGCGCACTACCGCCTCGTGCGCGGCGTCGATGACATACGGCGCGCGAAGTCCGAGCGTAGGCTCGGCGTCATCCTCGGCTTCCAGGACGGCACTCCGTTCGAGGACGACCTCGCCCGGATCTCGGCGTTCCACGCCGACGGCGTGCGGATCGTGCAGCTCACCTACAACGTGCAGAACCGGCTTGGTGCGGGCAGCCTCGTGCGCGAGGACGCGGGACTGACCGCGCTCGGCCGCGAGGCGGTCGCCGCGCTCGACGACGTGCGGGTCGTGGTGGACCTCTCGCATTGCGGGCCGCGCACCACGCGCGACGGCATCGCGGCGTCACGACGGGCGGTGGCGATCACGCACTCCGGGTGCGCCGAGGTGCACCCGCACCCGCGCAACAAGGACGACGCAGCGCTGCGTGCGCTCGCCGAGCGGGGTGGCGTGTTCGGCGTCTTCCTGATGCCGTTCCTGAACGCGAGCGGCGCACCGACCGCGGCCGACGTGATCGCGCACCTCGAGCATGCGCTGCGCACCTGCGGCGAGGACCACGTGGGGATCGGCACCGACCAGGGGATCGCGCCGCTCGACGTGCGTGGCGACTTCGCCGAGCGGTTCGCGCAGGTGTCCGCGCAGCGCGCCGCCGCCGGGATCGCGGCGCCGCGCGAGGACACGATCCCGTACGTGCCGGAGCTCAACCATCCGCGGCGGCTGGATGCGATCGCCGACCGGCTGAGTGCGCGCGGGCATCCGGATCGCGTGATCGAGAAGGTGCTCGGCGCGAACTGGATGCGGCTGTTCGGGGAGGTGTGGGGCGGGTAGGCGCGACGCAGGGTCGCGTGCGCGGCGGGACGCGGGAGGACCAGCGCCACGCGTTCACCAGCCGCCGCCACCCCCGCCGCCCGAGCTGCCGCCGCCGCTCGAGCTCCCACCGCCCGACGAGCTCGAGCTCGGGCTCGGAACCGATGCGGCCATGCCGCCGACCGCGGCGGCGAACGACGCGCTCGAACCGGCGCCGGCGAAGCCGCCACCGCCGCCGAAGCCGGTCCAGCCGCCGCCGGAATCGCCACCGGATGCTCGACCGATGGCACCGGCCGTGGCCCCGCTGGTGGCGCCCGCGGACCCGCCGAAGGCCTTGAACCACTTGTCGGCCGCGCGGCCGAGCCCGAAGGCGATGACGTAGGGGAACCAGGCGTCGAGGAGCGCTGGATGTGGCCTGCGGAGCTGCTCCTCGAAGAACCGTCGGGCCGCGAAGAGGCGCTGCCGGCCGGCGATCCGTTCGGCGGAGTGCCGTGCGGCGGCGATGTTGAGGCTGCTCCGTGCGAGACCCAGCATCCAGAGCGTCAGCCCCAGGAGCGTCACGACGCCGAGGTGGTCGCGTGGGGCGAGGAGGAACAGCGTCCCGAACGCGCCGAGCGTGACGACGAGCGGCGCGAGCATCATCGCCGTGCCGAGCAGGCCGACGGTGGCCGCGCGCCGCCAGGCGAACGCGAAGATCGCGCAGCCGAGGAACGCCAGCACCGAGACGAAGAGCGTGAGGAACGTCGCGGGCGCATCGGCGGTGTCGACCGCGATGCCCGTGGCCGCGAACGCGATGCCGACGGTGAGCAGCAGCGCCGTGGGCTCCCAGCGGGGCTTGGTGCCGCCGGGGAAGGTGCGGCTCACGATCTCGTCGAGCTGGCGGCGGACGAGGTTCGCCGGATCGAAGCCGGTCTTCTTGTAGCGCTCGCGCACCTGCGACGTGGAGGTCTCGCGTGCGCCGCTGCGGAAGAGCCCGTCGATGAGGGCGCGCTCGTGCGGCGCGAAGTCACCGAGCGCGGCCTCGCGCGTGAGGTGGAGTTCCTGGCTCGCGAGCCAGAGCACCTTCCTGGTCTCGACGCGGCTGGAGAGCTTCCCCTCGTGCACGAGCCGCGCGAGGATCGCGGCGACCTCGGGTGCGGCAGTGTGGTCGTCCCATGCGGCGCCGATGGTCTCGGGCAGGTGCTGCAGGACGTGCTCGTCGAGGAACGCCCGGGTGACTTCGCGTGCTGCGGGGAGCGGGCGGAATCGACCGAGGGCGGCCTCGCGCCGGAGGAGCGCGAGCGCGAACACGAGGAAGCCCGCCCCGAGGAGCGCGAGGAGCGCACGGCGTGCGCTCTCGCTCGCGCCGAGCCGGACCTGTGCGGGCACGCCGGCGCGTTGCCAGGTGAGCGGGATGTTGACGCGCCATCCCTCTCCGGGGCGCAGCGGCCCGGCGCTCCAGGTGCCCGAGAAGGCCTCCGGTGTGCGCCAGGCCGGGTCGAGGGTGACGGTGAGGTCGAAGCGGTCGATGTCCCCGACTCGGTCGACGAGGGCGAAGTTGTGGTCGAGGACGTACCGGCTGTCGGGCCCGGGGATGAGGATGCGCCCGGTCTCGAACTCGAGCTCGTAGGTGAGGGTGTCGTCGTCGAAGGGGGGGTCGGTGGGGCGCCGCGCTCGCCAGCGGAGGGTGCGACCGTCGTCGGTCCAGGCGAACTCGTCCGGGTCGTCGACGGCGTCGTCATGGCGGAGGTCGACGCGAGCGCCGCCGGGCGGGATGCGGGAGAGGCGGCGCAGGACGAGGGTGTGGCCGTTGCGGAGATTGAAGGTGCGCTCGGCGCCGTTCCAGTCGCCGGAGAGGCGGAGGGTCTGGCGTTCGAGGATGCGGAGGGTGCCGGTGGAGTCGAGGTGGGCGGTGGTGGTGACTTGGGGCCAGGAGAGGGTGCGATCCTGGGCCTGCAGGAGTGCTGAGGCACAAGCAAGGCCCACGCCAACCACTGCGATCGGATGCATAACGGTGAGCGACCTCTGCTGGAGGAGACCTCGCGAAGGAGTACCGCTGCGGCCGACCCTGGTCAAACCCTGCGCCCGTGTCCAGTTTCGACCCGATCAACAAACCATGGCAGGTATCCGTGAGCGAGCAGGCACGGTTCGGTTGGGGCTCCGGATTCCCGGAGTTCCGGGAAGCGTCTCCAAGAAAGATTCGCGAGACGTTGCGCGCGTTCGTCCGGGACGCATCCGATGAGCAGCTGCGAGCCTGGGATGAGTCCATCCCTCCGCTGCAGGTCGAAATCGGCGAGGTCCTGACGCGCGACGAGCTCGCGGCAAAGTACTCCGCGATCCTCGAGTACGAACTGCCGATGGACTCGCGGCGACCGGACGTCATCCTGCTGGTGGGCGCGAGCGTCATCGTGGTCGAGCTCAAGGGAAAGACCTCCCCTTCGCAGGCCGACCTCGACCAGGTTGCGGGGTATGCGCGCGACCTGATGGCCTACCACCGGGAGTGCCAAGGCCGGCCGGTAATCCCGGTCCTGGTACCCACGCGGGCCCGTGGCTACCAGCAGGAACTCGACGGCGTGCACGTTGCAGGTCCGGACGCTCTGGATGCGCTGGTCTCTCGGCTCGATGCCAGCACCGGCGGCAACGTCATCACTCGCGACGCTTTCCTCGCGCACGAAGCGTATCGACCACTGCCGACAATCGTGGAGGCGGCGCGAGAACTGCTGAACAGCGGGCAGGTGCGAACGATCAGTCGTGCCCGCGCCGCAACCGAGCCGGCCGTGAACGAGATCTCGCGGATCGTGCACAATGCGGCGGCGACCAAGACGCGGCACCTGGTGCTCGTGACGGGTGTGCCTGGCGCAGGCAAGACCCTGGTGGGGCTTCGCGCAGTGCACGCCCACTACCTTGACGACCTCGCCGAGCTCAGGGGCGCCGCCCGGCCGACGGCACCCGCCGTCTTCCTCTCGGGAAACGATCCCCTCGTGTCGGTGCTGCAGTACGAACTGCGGTCCGCCGGGGGTGGCGGTGCGACGTTCGTGCGGCCCGTGCGAAAGTACGTTGAACGCTACGCACCACCGAACCGGACACCGCCGGAGCACGTGCTCGTGTTCGATGAGGCCCAAAGGGCGTTCGACGCGGCGAGGATGGCCATACAGCACGGTGCCTTGGTTGCGCGGTCGGAACCCGAGGAGTTCATCGCAATCGCGGACAAGATCCCCGGTTGGTGCGTCGTGATCGGATTGGTCGGCACCGGCCAGGAGATCCACGTTGGGGAGGAGGCAGGGCTCGGGCAGTGGCGGCAGGCGATCGTGGGGTCGTCTCGAAGAGCGGAGTGGAGCATCCATGCGCCATCGCATCTGGCTCGAGAGGTCCAGGCGGCTGGCGTGCCGTTCCGGGAGGTCGATCAGTTCAACTTGACGACGGAGCTCCGGTTTCACGCGGCCAGCCGGCTCCATGAGTACGTCCGCAATCTCGTGACGGACGAACCGCAGTCCGCGCTGCGACCGATCGCGGCGGAGCTTGAGCTCAACCGCTACCACATCCGCCTGACGAGGAATCTCCAAGTGGCGCGCGAGTACTTGCGTGAGCGGTACAGCGGCGATCCGGATGCGCGCTATGGACTGATCGCCTCATCGCGAGATCGAGACCTGGCACGGTTCGGCGTGCCGAACGACTTTCAGGCGACCAAGCGCGTCAAGCTTGGACCATGGTTCTCGGCCGACGCGAGCGATCCAGATGGATACAGCTGCCGCCATCTGCGGGAATGCGTCACCGAGTTCGGCATTCAAGGGCTCGAGCTTGACGCGGTGCTTCTGGCCTGGGGAACTGACTTCGAGCGCGTTGGTGGGCGCTGGAGCAACCGGAATGCACGAGGCTACAAGGAGAAAGCGATGGTGCGTGACGCGATGCAGCTTCGGCGCAACGCGTATCGGGTCCTGCTGACCCGAGGGCGCGATGGATGTGTGGTGTTCGTGCCGGAGATGTCGAGACTCGACGAGACCTTCACGTACCTGCTCGACTCCGGGTTCCGACTGCTCTAGGTCCTGAGTGCCAATGCCGCATCATCTCCTCGCCGTCTGGAACCCCACCTACGAGGCCGACGCCATGCAGCAGCACCTCCAGGTGCTGCTCTCCACCATGCGCGAACACCGCGCCGGTGAGTGCGGCGCCGACGAGGTGTACGTCTGGTGGGGCAAGGTCCGGAGTGCGAACCGGCAGGCGCCGCTCCCGCACCTGGCCGAGGTCCTCAAGGCCGACGCGGCCATCGGCGATGGGCCAGGCGCACCGGAGGTCCACCTCTACCTCACCGACTATCGGTCGCTCTACGTCGCCCACCTCGGCGAGGTGACCGCGGAGGATCGATCGCACGACCCCGCCGCGCCCGCGTACTACCGCCGCAATGACCTGGTCTGCGACTGCTGGTTCCAGCTCTGGGACGTCCGGCGGCTCGTCTGGGATGACACCACCGCCGTCTCGCACGAGCTCGCACAGCTGCGCAACACGCGCTACCACGACCGGCCCGTGTCGCTCTATGGCGGCATGGTGGACCTGCCACTCATCGTCACCCGCGCGGATGACACGCGCTGGTTCGACCCGGCGACGCGGGCGCGCTACACGGGCGGACGCTTCTGGGCGGAGCACGATGCGGAACTCGCTGGCGTCGGCGAGCTGCAGCGCGAGCTCCGCGAGAACCGCTTCGGCGCCATGGCCTGGGCGGCCCTCGATCCCGCAGCGCGCAGCTTCATTGCCTCGGCGGAAGCATCGTTCCGGCGTCATCGCGGCGACCCGGCCTTCGACATGGGTCCCATCATCGTCGCGCTCGCGAACGCGGTGGAGGTGCAGGCGAACGCGATCCTCCACGCGGCGATGCGGGGCGCGCCGTCGGCGATCCGCCTGGTGAACGTGGAGGGTCGCTCGATGGACCTCTCGCGTGACGGGCCGTTCACGCTGGGTCAGCTCGCGCGCATCATCGCCAGCGAGAAGCCGCGCCTCGACCACCTGCGCGCGCGGCTGGACCCGGGAGCCTGGTTCGTCGAGTCGCTCCCGCCGATACTCGAGGACCTGGCGGCACGCCGCAATCCCGCCGCGCACGGCGGCGAGGTGGACCGGGACGAGGCGGTGCGGCTCCGGGATCGGCTGATCGGCGTGGGCTCGATCGGGGACCTGCTGCGCCTCGCACAGGTCAGGGTGCGCTGAACAACGTCCACACGCGGGCCATCCCCTCGCGCGGATGCAACCACCCCGGCCGCCCCCGCCCCCGCGCGCGCTCGCTCCCCATCACCGCCTCGCGTGCGTGCCCCGGCACCCCGCTCGCCGCCCCCACCAGCCCCCCGACGATGCACGCGTTGGTGTCCGTGTCCCCGCCCCCGTGCAGCGTCTCGCGGACCGCCGTCTCCCAGTCCGCCCCCCGCCGCAGTTGCCGGAACGCCTCCGTGAACCCGTGGCGCACGAACCCCACCGACTCGAGGAACGGCGGTGCCTCGTCCCGCGCCGCCGCGTCGAGCCAGCGCCGAACCTCGTCACCGGCGACCCGCTCGGCCCACACGCGCGCACGCTCCCACGCCGTGACGCGATCGCCGGGCACGCGCACCAGGTGCGCGATCGCGATCGTGTACGCAGCCACCGCATCGCCGCACGTGGGGTGGGGGTGCGTCAGCGATGAGTCGGTCCGCGCGATCTCCGCCAGCGCGTCGTCGTCGAGCTGATGGCCCCAGACGCCGAGCGGCGTCGCGCGCATCAGGCTGCCATTCGCCTTGGAGTCGAGGCTCGCCGCTCGCGCGGCCGCCTGCATCGCGGCACCCAGCCCCTCCACTGCGCCCGGGGCGCGGCCCCGCGCGGGGTGCAGGCCCGCGCTCGTCGCACGCCCCACGTCGAACGGCGACGAGCCGAGCCATCGTCCGTACCATCCTGCGACGTGGTCGAGCGAGAAACGCCCCTTCTCGGCCAGTGCATGCAGGAGGCAGAGGGTGAGTTCGCCGTCATCGGTGACCTGCCCGGGCGCCACGCCGTGCGGGCCGCCGCCGGGGAAGCGCAGCGCCCAAGCGACGTCCGCCGCGCTCGGCGGTTCGCTGCGGAACTCGAGCACCGCACCCGCGGCATCGCCGGCGAGGGCGCCCACGATGGCATCGTGCGCGACGTCCGCCGGCGTACGCGTCACTTGAACCGCATGCCGTTGGGCGCCACCGCCCCCTTGCTCGGCACGAACGGCGCCGGTGCTGCTCCCTTCCCACGCGCGCGAGCCGGGCCGGCGCGACCGGCGCGACCGGCGCCCCCGCCGCCCCCCGCGCCCGCCGCGCG